>DATLJG010000262.1:0-18244 GCA_035538995.1 Hyphomicrobium sp.
TCTTTCTCGCGCGGATCGGACCAGCTTCGGCCATCCGGCAAGTGCGGCGCGACATGCTGAACGAAAAGGCTCGCGACGTGTTTCTCAGGCGGCGCGAGCGACGGATCGAGCGTCGATGAGATCATCATTTCGACGACCGGCCGTTGCGACCACCCGAAGGCGCGGGCATCGAGATAGGCGCGTTCGAGATAATCCATCGTCGGACCGATGACGATGCCCGCCCGGTGATGCAAACCCATGTCCTTGCCGGGGCGGCAGGTGAAATCTGGAAGCTTGGCCAATGCCACGTTCATACGGAACGATCCCGAGCCGGTCTTGATGGCGAGGAAGGACTCGCGAACCTCAGGCGGCACGTCCGTCGGAGCAATGAGATCGCGGAACAGCAGCTTCGGACCGACATTCGCGGCAACAACGCGCGCTCGGATCGTCTCGCCCGATTTCAGAACGACGCCGGTAGCACGCCCATCTTCGACAAGCACGTTTGCCACCGGAGCATTCGTGCGAATGACCACGCCGTGCGCTTCCGCCGAACGCGCCATAGCTTGCGTAATCGCTCCCATGCCGCCCTTGGCATGACCCCAATGTCCGGTCTTGCCGTTCACCTCGCCGAAGCAGTGGTGCAACAGCACGTAGGCCGTGCCGGGCGTCGACGGCGCGGCATAGGAACCGACGATGCCGTCGAATGCGAATGCGGCCTTGACGGTTTCGTTTTCAAATCGCCGATCGAGAAAATCGGCGGCGCTCGCCGTGAAGAGTTCGAGCAGCAGCCGTTGATCGTCGGGCGACAAATTCAGCAGCCTGCGTCCCACGGCGCCGGCCTTTATCAATTCGACGATGCCGCCACCGGCGTTCGGCGGCGTGCGTGTGATGAGATCGCGAAGCACGCTGACAGCGCGGCTCAGCTCATTATCGTAAGCCTCCAGCCGCGCGGCATCCTTTTCCGAAAACGCTGCGAAGGCGTCGCGCCTCCCTTTTGCGTCGTAGGGGACGAACAGTCCGCGCTTGTCATCCACCGGCCAGAAATTTGCGGCCGGACGTTCGATGATCTCCAGGCCGTAGCGGTGAAGATCGAGATCCGCGATGACTTTTGGATTGAGAAGACTGACCGTGTAAGAGGCGACTGAATTCGAGAATCCGGGGGCGAATTCCTCCGTTATCGCGGCGCCGCCGACGACGGAATTCTTTTCCAAAACGATGACCGAAAGGCCAGCGCGCGCCAGATAGCCGGCGGCGGTCAAGCCATTGTGGCCACCGCCGATGATTGCAACGTCAATGCTCCGTTCGTTCATTTCTTTCATGCTGTCTCTGGCGGTGGGTTGTAGCGAGCACGTTAAGAATCGACCCCTTTCGGCCCGGCGACTTCGGAACAATCCGCCAAAAAGGCCGTTTACGGAGGACCTTCGCTGACATGTCAGGCGCGGACCGTTGAAAAGACTGGTTATCGTTTGAAAAAATTTGTTCATGGACGTTAACCGGCCGTTTATTGCACGCTCCTAGCCTGATTAGATGCAAATGCCACGGTTTTTCGCGCTTTAGCGTTCAACCTCAAGACGGAATCGCGAACCAAAGATGCGCGCCGCAATGACCAGTGCTGTTGCGAGGTTTGCCCCGGTCGCCCGTCAGCGGGCTCGCGTCTTGCAGCTCATTGGCCTTGCAGTTGCGTCGGCCGTACCCGCCGTGCTGTGGGTCATCATCGTCGAGGCCATCGCGGTCGCGATCGGTTCGCCTCTATCGCTGCGCACGCTCATCGTCATGGGAACGGGAATTGCGACGTTCCTGGCGCTCGTCTGCGCGCCGATCGTGCTTCGCAATCAGGATTAAGCGCTCTCGTCTCGCCCGGCTAACGCTCAGGTGCCGTTCCAATCGCATTGCAGCCGCTGGCAGACACGGCGCTTGCGGCCGCCGACAGTGGCGCATGGGACCGACACGAATCGGCACTGGCGGCAGGAATACGAGGACACGCAGCCGCGCCAACTCCCGCCTTTGCGAAAGTTGCATGTCAATAGCGTCTGGCAATCGCGATTGGGATTGATGGCGCCGCCCGGCCCCTCCTGAGCATCAGCTGTCCAGGCACCGCAAACGGCGGCACCGGCAACGAGGATCGCGAATAGCCAGGTCTTCGACATTTGAGCATGCCCGATTGCGCGTGCTCAAAACATCAGCCTATCCCGGCTTCGACGCAAGCCGATGTGAGCAGAAAGTGCCGCCGTGGTTACTCAGCTGCAACGCGCTTCTTCGGATTGACCAGCTCCATGTAATCGTTGAGCAGGGTTTCCGTGATCGCGCCCGGCTTATAGCGGTGCTCGCCGATTTCCGAAACGGGCGTCACTTCGGCGGCGGTGCCGGTGATGAAGCACTCGCTGAAGCTGCCGAGTTCTTCCGGCAGAATCGTGCGCGTGACCACCTCGATGCCGCGCGCCTTGGCGAGATCGATGACGGTGCGGCGGGTAATGCCATCAAGGAAGCAGTCGGGTGTGGGCGTATGGATCACGCCGTCCTTGATCAGAAAGATATTGGCGCCCGTGCATTCGGCGACGTGGCCGCGATAGTCGAGCATCAACGCATCGGAATAACCGGCGCGCTCGGCGCGATGCTTTTCGATGGTGCAAATCATGTAGAGACCGGCGGCCTTGGCTTTCGACGGCGCGCAGGCGGAATCGGGACGGCGGTACTTCGCATGCGCGACCCGAATGCCTTTCAGCCGCAGTTCCATCGGGAAATACGAGCCCCAGTTCCAGGCCGCGATCGCCAGATGGATCTTGGTCTGTTGAGCGGAAACGCCCATCTGTTCGCTGCCGCGCCAGGCAAGCGGGCGAACGTAGCAATCGGAAAGTTTGTTGGCGGCGATAGTATCGCGACACGCCTGATCGATTTCGGCGACCGAATAGGGAATTTCGAAATCGAGGATTTTGGCGCTCTCGACAAGGCGCTCGGTGTGCTCGGTCAGCTTGAAGATTTCGCCTTGGTAGGCGCGCTCGCCCTCGAACACGGAACTCGCGTAATGCAAGGCATGGGTCAGGACATGGACTTCGGCCTCGCGCCAGGGGACCAGTGTCCCATCCATCCAGATCAGCCCGTCGCGATCGTGATAGGGAACGAGGTCGGCCATGCCCGTCTAAGTCCTTCGCTGTGATTGCCGTTGGCGAATTTGGAGTGCCGGTGTATGTCGCGCGGCCTGGAGATCGGCATATGCGGTCATCACCCGGCTATCGAAGACGATTAGCCATCAGACGAGCCGCTCGCAATAGCCCAGGGCCTTCGGCGTCACCGGCGATTTGTCTTGAAACAGAATACGATCGGGGCCAATAAGTCAACATGGCTGACATAAACTCCGAAGGCGCCGGGCGCCAGCGCGCGGAAATACCCCAGCTGACCGGGTCAGAGGTTCTCACCGACGACGGACGGCCGGTTATTTCCCCCGACCTCATTTCCTGCGTGGAGTTGTTCTACTTCGCGTATCGCGATTTCACGTGCGACCCCGACACCATCCTCGAACAGTATGGATTTGGGCGCGCGCACCATCGGGTGCTGCATTTCGTGCACCGGAACCCGGGCCTGAAGGTCGCGGAATTGCTTGATATTCTGAAGATCACGAAACAATCGCTGGCGCGCGTTCTGAAACAGCTCGTCGACGAGGGCTTCGTTATTCAGCGCGCCGGCAGCGAAGACCGGCGCGAACGCCGTCTCTATCTCTCCGCCAAAGGCGTGCGTCTGACCGACAAACTGACACAAATACAGGTCAAACGCATCGAAGGAGCGCTCGCCGCGCTCGGTCCGGGGGCAGATGCACTCGCGCGTCAGTTTCTTTTCGCTATGATCGCCGAAAAGGACCGGCCCCAGGTCGAAATTCTCATCAAGGGCCAACGCGCGGATGCCGCCGGAGCGCCCGGAAGGAGCGAATGAGAGGGTCTCTCCAATGATGCAGGAACGAGCCGAGCCGCTTGCCGACAACGCTCCGCACATTCTCGTCGTCGATGATGATCAAAAGATCCGGGCACTTCTCGGCCGCTTTCTGAAAAGCAACGGCTTCCGCGTGACCGAAGCCGCCGATGCGGCGGCGGCACGCGCGTACATGCGCGGGCTGGCGTTCGATCTGGTGCTGCTCGACGTGATGATGCCGGGCGAATGTGGTTTGACGCTGGCGCGCGATCTCAAGGCAACGCGCCCTGTGCCGATCTGTATGCTGACGGCGCTCGCCGACGCGCAGGATCGCATTTCGGGCCTCGAAGCCGGCGTCGAGGATTACGTCTCGAAGCCGTTCGAGCCGCGCGAACTCCTGCTGAGATTGCGTAACATCCTGCGACGGGGGCAAGCGCCCGCCGCGACTCGCGATGAAATCCGCATGGGCGGCTGCGTCTTCAACATCACCCGTGGCGAACTGCGGCGCGATGAAGAGACGATCAAGCTCACCGAGCGCGAACGCGATCTGCTCCGGCTTTTTGCACAGCGTATCGGCGTCGCGGTTCCACGTCATGAGCTTTCGAGCGACGACAGTACGGGAAGCGAGCGCGCCATCGACGTGCAAATCAATCGCCTGCGGCGCAAGATCGAGGCCGATCCTTCGAACCCCGTTTATCTGCAGACGGTGCGCGGCAAGGGCTACATCCTCTATACGGATTGATCGTGAACAACCGCTTCCCTTCTAGAGTGCATGGGCGAACTGAACGGCGATGGCGGTCATAAACGAAACGACCTCGGACGCCGACAGCGTGCAATCGCGCTATCGCCGCTTTCGTGAGCATCCCCTGGTCGTACGCATCTTCGGCATTGCCGGCGACATGCTGCCGAAGGGTCTCTACGCGCGTGCGCTGCTGATCATCATCACGCCGATTGTGGTGCTTGAGGGCGTCATTGCCTTCGCCTTCATGGAGCGGCATTGGCAGGCGGTGACGCGACGGCTTTCGGAGGCGACCGCGCGGGATATCGCAGCGCTCATCGAAGTTTACAGCGATCTCCCGAAGTCGGAGAACGCCCAGAAAATCGTCGATCTGGCGCGCGATAGACTCAACCTGAAGATGGAGATTCTGCCGCCGGGCGATCTGCCGCCGCCGGGACCGAAACCGTTTTTCCGCCTGCTCGACCGGGCGCTTTCGAACGAGTTGCGCAAGCATGTGCAGCTGCCGTTCTGGATCGATACGGTCGGCGCATCGCATAACGTCGAAATCCGCGTAAAGCGCGACGACGCCATTCTGCGATTCGTTGCGACGCGCAGTCAGACCTACGCTTCGAACTCGCACATCTTCCTGCTGTGGATGGTCGGATCGTCGGTCATTCTGCTCACCGTTGCGATCCTGTTTCTTCGCAACCAGATCCGGCCGATCCTGCGTCTTGCCGACGCCGCCGATGCGTTCGGCAAGGGCCGGGCGATTCCCGACGATTTCAGGCCGCGGGGAGCGCGCGAAGTTCGTCAGGCGGCCGTCGCCTTTCTGCAAATGCGCGACCGCATCAAGCAGCACGTCGAACAACGCACGACGATGCTGGCCGGTGTCAGCCATGACTTGAGGACCGTGCTGACGCGCTTCAAACTGGAGCTTGCCCTGCTCGACGATACGCCGGAAGCGCGCGCGCTTTCGAGCGACGTCGACGAGATGAAGCACATGCTCGAAGACTATCTCGCCTTCGCAAAGGGTGACGGCGGCGAGGATGCCCAGCCGACCGACCTGCCCGAGCTTCTGCAGGAGATCGTCGACGATGCGTCGATTTTCGCGGCGACGATCGATCTCAAGATCCGCAAGAGCAAGGGCAACATCGTGCTGCCGCTGAAACGGCAGGCGTTGAAGCGGGCGATTACCAACCTCGTGACCAACGCCGCACGCTTTGGCGATCACATCGTCATTCGCGTTGCGCCTGAAGGCCAATGGGTGCGTATCGAGGTCGACGATAACGGGCCGGGCATCCCGGAAACCGAGCGCGAAAACGTGTTCCGGCCGTTCTACCGGATCGACCATGCGCGCAACCAGGACGAGGGCAACAGCGGCCTCGGGCTGGCCATTGCTCGCGACATCGCGAAAAGCCATGGCGGCGAGATCGCGCTCGGCCAAAGCTCGATGGGCGGGCTCAGGGCGATCATCTCCCTGCCGCAGTAAAATGCGGAATTATTCCGAAATAGCAAAGCACTACGAGATTGACACAAACCACACGCGGTCGTGATTTGACTGTTATGTTATGATATTACAGATTTTGTCATCGGTCCCGGTGAGTGAGCTATCCAGCTTCAAGGCGTCCTCCAAGCCTATGCGTCTCCGGAAGCCGATCCCGAACGCCGTGGGTTGCCAGCCCAATCGGGAAGCAGCATAGGCCGCGAGCCTTGGAACCGGACGGACCTACCCAGCCCCGTCAATTTCCGAGCTCGCGGCCACGCTTTTGTGCCGCCAGCACGGCGGCCGTCATCAGCTCTTGCAGGCCGTCTTTTTCCCGCATCAAAACCGAAAGCGCGGCGGCCGTCGTACCGCCGGGCGATGTGACGTTCTGCCGAAGCGCCGAGGGATCACTCTCGAAGCGCCGCAGAAGCTCGCCTGCCCCCGATACTGTCGCGCGTGCGAGTTGCATCGACGTTGCGGAATCGAGACCCGCGGCTTCCCCAGCGCGCGCCAGGGTTTCCGTCAGCAGAAAGACATAAGCGGGGCCCGAACCCGAAACGGCCGTCACGGCGTCGATCAGCGTCTCGTCGTCGAGCCAAACGACGTCGCCGACGGCGCTCAACAGTTCCTGACAGAGCCTCTTCTGGTCAGCGGAAACGTGCGTGTTACCGACGGCGCCGGTGATGCCGCGGCCGATGGCTGCCGGCGTATTCGGCATGGCGCGGACGACCGCCGTACGCTGCGGCAGATGACGTTCGAAGCTCGATAGCGATCTGCCGGCCGCGATCGACATGACGACGGTGTTGGGACCGGCGTGTTTTGCCAGCGGCGGGAATACGGCATCCATCGCTTGCGGTTTGACGGCGGCGACGATGATGGATGGCGGGACGGGCAGCGCATCGATGAGCGGAACAATGCTTATGCCGTGCTGGCGCGCGAGTTCGGCTGCGTCCTCCGACGGGTGAGGATCTTGCACGATGACATCACCGGGCCGAAGACCACGGGACACCCAGCCTGCAAGAAGTGCCGCACCCATTTTGCCGGCACCGGCCAGCACGACCGGACCATCCAGTGCGAAAGCCATAACTCAAAATACCTCGGGAGGCGGCGACCGCCGGATTAAGCCTGCCCCTGCGTCTCGAACATCGTCGAAACCAGGGCTTCACGGCTTTCCTTACCTGCCCAAACCACGAACTGGAAGGCCTGGTAATAACGCTCGCAGCCTTCGAGGGCGGCTTTCAGCATCGCTTCGCACTGGGCGACGGTGGCCAGGTTGCCGTTCAGCAGCAGCGCATGGCGGAACATCACCAGACCTTCCTGGGTCCAGAGATCGAAGTGGCCAAGCCAGAGCTGCTCATTGATCTGCGCCACCAAGCGGTACATCTCGGTCAGGCGGCTTTCGGGAACGCGGAAATCGAAAGCGCAGGCCAAATGCAGCGCTTCGAGATCGTCGCGCCAATTGATCGAGATGTGATAATCGGCCCACGTTCCGGCGACGATGAGCGTCATTTCCTCATCGCTGGCGCGGTCGTGCGGCCAATCGTGGCCATTTGCGAGCTGTTCGATGAGATCGATCGGATTTACGACGCGGTCAGACTTCTGTTCCGCAAATGCCATGTTTATCGATCTCCAGTCCGCTTGGGCGGCAAATGAGTTTCGCGATGAAGCCGTCCGCGCCAAATCAGTAAATGCGCCGCTTTTCGCTGCGCCGGACAAAACCAGACGGCCCGACGAGTCGCAAGCCGACGGCTTTGGCGATTAAACCTTGTCCACGGTGAAAGTGGCGAAGCGCTGGCGCAGACGCGACTGCAATGACCGCAGCGAAGCGAACTGGTGAAAACGAGGGCTATTCTGTGGATGCCACCGGAAATCAACACCGGCGTGTGGAACGTCTCAGGCCGGCTTTAATTTCGCCACGGTGGCTTCGAGTTCGGCGACGCGCACCGCGAGGGCCTCATTCTCCTGACGAGCCTTTTGCGCCATGTCGCGAACGGCATCGAAATCCTCGCGGGTGACGACGTTCATGTCGCGCAGAAATTTCTCAGCTTGAGCACGGATCACGGTTTCCGTCTCGCGCCTGACGCCTTCGGCCGCCCCTGCGGCTTCGGTCATGAGCTTGGCAAAGTCGTCAAACAGTCTATTCGTCGTCTGGGTCATCATCGCTACCGGGGTCTAAGGCTGAAGCCGACTATGGCGATTGAAGGCGCGGACCGCAAGATCAGAGGACGAACGCAAAAAGGGCGTTTTGGCTCGGCTTGACTTTGCGGGGGCCATCCCAAACAACCGGCGCGGACCGGCTCGATGGGCCAGACTGCAATCTGCGTGGAGCATCAATGACACCGCTTGCCTTTCTGACCTACCCCGACATCAACCCGGTTGCGATCGAATACGGCCCCATCTCGATCAAATGGTACGGCCTCGCTTATCTCACGGGCCTCGTGCTCGGCTGGATTTATGTCCGGCGCCTCGTCACGACGCCGCGGCTATGGTTCGCCGACAAGCCGCCGCTGACGCTCGAGCAGGTCGACGACTTGCTGCTTTACATGACCGGCGCGGTCATTATCGGCGGCCGACTCGGCCAGGTCTTTCTCTACGACCCCGATTTCTACTTCTCGCACCCCGCCGAGATCGTCAAAGTCTGGAAGGGCGGCATGAGCTTTCATGGCGCGCTGATCGCGTCAGGACTTCTGCTGCTGTTGTTCGCACGGCAATTCAAGGTATCGGCCCGCTCGGTCATGGACCTTTGCTGCGCCGCGTCGCCGGTCGGCATCTTCTTCGGCCGCATCGCCAATTTCATCAACTCGGAACACTGGGGCCGCGTCACCACTTCGTCCATCGGCATGGTGTTTCCGAATGGCGGCCCCGAGCCGCGCTACCCCAGCCAGCTCTTCGAAGCGGTGCTCGAAGGTCTCGTAATGTGGTTCATCATTCGCTTCGCCACGCACAAGATGCTCGGCTTGAAGCGCCCTGGCCTCGTCACCGGCATCTGGCTCATCTGGTACGCGATCGCGCGTTCGCTCTGCGAAATCTTCCGCGAACCCGAGGCCTATAACATTTTCAATATCGGCCCGTTCACCGCAGGGCAGGTCTACTGCCTGCCGATGCTGCTGATCGGGGTCTATCTGGTCTGGCTGGCGCGCCGCCCGGAGGCATCCGGAAAGGTTTCCGCTTGACCGATCACCCGAACGCGCATCGCGACACGCCTCTGGCGCGGCAGATCAAGGACAGCATCCGCCGCGACGGACCGATGGCGGTCCAGACGTACATGGCCCGCTGCCTGTGGGACCAGGAGTATGGCTATTATCGCAAACAGCGCGTGTTCGGCACGTCGGGAGACTTCATAACATCGGCTGAAATCAGCCAAGTCTTCGGCGAACTGATCGGCGTCTGGGCCGGTGTCATCTGGCAGACTGTTTTCGGATCGCCGGAGACGGTCACGTTCGCCGAATACGGTCCTGGCCGGGGAACGATGATGCGGGACGCGATGCGTTCGTCGCGCGTCGTGCCGGGCTTTGCGAAAGCCGTGCGCCCGCATCTCGTCGAAGCCAGCCAGGCGCTCTCTGAATTGCAGGGCGCGACGCTCAGCGAATTCCGCGACAAGATCACGTGGGGCACCAAGCTCGACGAATTCGCGCCGCCAGCCATCATCATCGCCAACGAATTCCTGGATTCCTGGCCGGTGGCCCAGTGGATCAAGACGGCCGATGGCTGGCGCATTCGAGGCGTCTCGCTCGATCCTGCGGGAGAGCTTCAGTTCGACGCGCTCGCCGGCGATTGCCCGCACGATGCATTCGAAGCCTTGCTTCCAAATGCTCCGACCGGAGCCGTTGTCGAGATGCAGCGGCTCGATCGCCTGGCTGAGGCCTTGCAGAGCCTGATGCAGCGCGGGCCTATCGTGCTGCTGCTGATCGACTACGGGCACACCATTGCGGCCGCCGGAGACACGCTGCAGGCGGTGCGCGCGCACAAATATGAATCACCTTTAGCGTCGCCCGGCGAAGCGGACCTCACCGTGCACGTCAATTTCTATGATCTCGCCTCGACGCTTCACCGCGCCGGGCTGGCGCTTGACGGTCCGGTGACACAGGCGGAATTTCTCGGTTCCGTGGGCATCGTCGAGCGGGCTTCACGGCTGATGGCGGCCAATCCGCAGCGGGCCGGCGAGATCGAAACCGGCGTCGCGCGTCTGCTGGCGCCGAACGGTATGGGATCGCGCTTCAAGGTGCTTGCGGCGCGCAGTCCCGATCTTCCTCCGCTGCCCGGCTTTCGCGCGGCGGTTGCCGCCAGCCGGACCTCCGAGCACACCTGAACGGAAGAGACATAGGCCGCGATGCTTGCTCCCCGCCTTGCTGACAATCTGCAGAACCTTTCGGGTATCCGGCACGGCTTCTTCACGCGCGACGGCGGTGCGTCGCAAGGCATCTATGCCAGCCTCAACTGCGGACTTGGATCAAACGACGCTCCCGATCTGGTTCTGGAGAACCGATCGCGCGTGGCGGAACATCTTGGAGGCCGGAACGGCGGTGTCATCACCCTCTATCAGGAGCATGGCACGATCGCGCGGGAGGTCACGGCTCTGCCCGATCGCGCCGCATTGCCGCGAGCCGATGCCGTCGTTACCACGACGCCGGGTTTGGTCATCGGCATTTTGACGGCCGACTGCGCCCCCGTGCTTCTCGCCGACGCCGAGGCCCGTGTCGTCGCTGCAGCGCACGCGGGTTGGCGAGGGGCGCTCGAAGGCATCGTCGAGAGCGCCATTCAGGAAATGGAGCGGCTAGGCGCACGCCGCGAGCGGATCCATGCGGCGGTCGGCCCGTGCATCAGCCAAAGCGCCTACGAGGTCGGGCCTGAGTTCGAAGCGCAGTTCGTGTCGCGCTCATCTGCAAACCGACGTTTCTTCGCGCAGCGCAGCGAGACGTCGCGTCCGCACTTCGATTTGCCGGGATTCGTTCTGCATCGGCTCCGCGAGGCGCGCGTGGGCAGTGCCATCGATCTCGCAATGTGCACCTACGAGAACGAATCGCTTTTCTTCAGCTACCGCCGCAAAACGAAGCGCTTTGAGCCCGATTACGGCCGTCAAATCTCCGCCATCGTCGTGGCCTAATCGCACAATCCACAACGAACTGCCGCGCGATACCCGCGTTTGCAGGAACTCATCGCATTTTGCTAGGGTTGCCATCTGGACTGGCAGTGCTGGGCTGACTAGAGGGATAATAGTTAGTTCCGGTAGTATTGTGGGGGAGTTCAGGCCGCGGGGTAAGGTAATGCCGGCCGCCGGGAAGTTGCGGTTGGACAAGGGGGGACGTCGACGTGACGACCTTATGCTCTGCTCGGACGCGCTCGCGCGGACTGATTGGCACGATCGGATCGGCGCTCGCCGCGTCTGTATTTGCTCTCGGGTTGGGAGGATGCTCCTCGACCCCGAATTTGCTCGGAGGCGGTGCATCGTCGCCTCAGGCATCATTGACGACTCCGGTCACGGCCACTCCCGCCTCGGCGAAAATGGCCAAGATCCAGATCGCGCCGGTCATCGGCTCGCCGGAGAATGTCGCGCACTCTCTGCAATCGGAACTGGCGACGGCCATCGGCCGCAATGGCCTGACCGTTGCGACATCCTCGAACGCCACCAGCGAATATGTGCTGCGCGGCTACATCGTCGCGGCGCGTGAGCGCTCCAAAGCCAAAATTTCCTACATCTGGGACGTGACCGATCAGACCGGCAAACGGGTGCATCGCATTACGGGCGAGGAAGTCGTCGCCGGTGCGGGCAAGGATCCCTGGGCAGCCGTCACGCCCTCGGTCGTCCAGAGCATCGCCGACAAGACGGCCCGGCAGGTGGCAAGCTGGGTGCCGACAAGCGGCAGCATCGTCGCTTCGAACAGCGGCCCGGCCAGCGCACCGCCGCAAGCGCCCTACCAGACGGCTTCGAACGCTCCGGCGCAACCGACGCCGCCGACAACGGGCAGCATCGCGGCCTCCGGTCCAGTCACGGCTGTCGTGCCGCGCGTGACCGGCGCACCCGGAGACGGCAGCGCCGCGTTGACCACCGCTATCCAGCGCGAATTGTCCAAGAACGGGCTGAACCTTGCGAATGCGGCCGGTGCCAACTCCTATAAGGTCGAGGGCAAGGTCGCGATGGGTCAAAGCAAAAACGGCAAGCAGCCGATCCAGATCGACTGGAACGTGATCGATCCGACCGGCAAGAAACTCGGGACGGTCTCGCAGAAGAACGAGGTGCCGCAGGGCTCTCTGGATGGCGCCTGGGGTCAGACCGCCGACGCCGCGGCCGCCGCGGCCGCCCAAGGGATCATCAAGCTGCTGCCGGCTAAAAGCGTAAATTAAGCAAGCCACCGGCGAGGCAAAGCGTCGTTGCAAATTCGGGCCCGGACGGTTGAATCGTCCGGGCCCAATTGCTACAAGCCCGCACATAACGAACGTTTCTGGAGCGCATATGCCTTTCGACACCAAAGGTGAGGACGCTCGCAACACTGATGGCCGAGGAAAGCTCGACGTGAAAATCGTCGCGGGAAACAGCAATCGGCCACTCGCCGACGCGATTTGCGCCCACTTGAGGCTGCCCATGACCAAGGGGCAGGTGAAGCGCTTCGCGGATATGGAAATCTTCGTCGAGATTCAGGAGAACGTTCGCGGCCAGGATGTTTTCGTCATTCAATCGACGTCCTTTCCGGCAAACGACAACATGATGGAGCTGTTGATCCTGCTCGACGCGCTGAAACGCTCGTCGGCAAGGCGCATCACGGCTGTCATTCCCTATTTCGGTTACGCCCGGCAGGACCGGAAGCCGGGGCCGAGAACACCGATTTCGGCGAAGCTCGTCGCCAACCTCATCGAGCGCGCTGGCGCCGATCGCGTGCTGACACTCGATCTGCACGCCGGGCAGATCCAGGGCTTCTTCGATATCCCAACCGACAACCTCTTCGCCGCGCCGGTGATGACGCGCGATATCGAGGAGAACTACGGAAATACCGATGACATCGTTGTCGTATCGCCCGACGTCGGCGGCGTCGTTCGAGCGCGAGCACTTGCAAAGCGGATCGGTGCGCCGATCGCCATTTGCGACAAGCGTCGCGAGCGGCCCGGCGAAAGCGAAGTCATGAATGTCATCGGTGAAGTCGACGGCAAGCGTTGCGTGCTGATCGACGATATCGTCGACTCCGGCGGTACTCTGGTGAACGCGGCAGAGGCGCTGTTGAAGAACGGCGCGACCGAAGTTTCGGCCTACATTTCGCATGCCGTGCTGTCCGGCGGCGCGGTCAGCCGGATTCAGAATTCGCGATTGAAGTCGCTGGTCATTACCGACTCGATTTTACCGACGGAAGCCGTGAAAGCGGCGAAGAATATCCGCGTCATCTCGATTGCACCGCTGATCGGTGAAGCGATCCTGCGCACCAGCCGCGAAGAAAGCGTTTCGAGCCTGTTTTACTAGGCTTCTCTATTTCAGAGATTCGCGCCGATCCCAACTTTATCGCGCTGTGCGGGCGACGGCGTGTCGTTCGGCTCCTGAACGACGGGCTTCGTGCTCGCCCTCGACATGCCGAGAAATCGGCCCAGCCGGATGAGAGATTCGGGCAGGACACCGAGATTGAGTAATGTCGCCGTCGTCAGTCCGCCGAGCACGGTAATAGCCATCGGTGCCTCGATCTCGTGGCCGGGACGTCCGAGCCCAAGAGCCAAAGGCACGAGGCCAAGTGCCGCCATGAGCGCCGTCATGAAAACCGGAGCCAGCCGTTCGGCAGCGGCAAGGCGGATGGTATCGCTATTCCACTGCCGTCCCTCTTCGTCCGCGACGTGCTCGACGTGTGCCAGCATCATGACCGAGTTGCGCGCGCCGATCCCGAACACGGTAATGAGCCCGACAAGACTGCCGAGCGTCATACCGATGCCGGTCGCAACGATCGCTGCGATGCTGCCGATGAGGCAGAAGGGCAGGTTGATCAACACCAGCACTGCGAGCCCGCGCCGCCGGAAGGCCATCGTCAAGGCCGCGATAATCAACGCAATGCTGACGGTCGTGAGACCGGCAAGACGGATTTGCCCTTCGCGCTCCGCCTCGGCTTGGCCGGCGAACGATACGTAGACGTCCTTCGGCAGGTTCAGCGTCTCGACGCGCTTGCGCGCCGCGCTGACGATGTCGCGCAGCGAATATCCTCGTGCCCCGTTGAACGTCACGGCCACCCTACGCTGAGCACCGGCATGCTGAATGTTCGAGCGGCCGTCGGTGATGCTGATCGACGCAACATTCTTCAACAGTGTTTTTGTGGTCGCATCGCCGATCATCAGTTTTTCAAGCTCTCCAATGCGGCTGCGCGCATCGGGCGGCAGAATGACGACGACATCGACTGTACGCGCGCCATTATAGGTCTGGCCCACGGTCGTTCCGGCAAATGCCGTTTGCAGAGCATCGAGGGCGACCCGCGGCGTCAGGCCATAATTGGCAAGCGCCACCGGATTGAGCCGGACGGAAATGGTCGGGACTTTGGCGCTACGAGGCGCGCGAAGATCGGTGACGCCGGGAATGTTCGCCACCGCGCTCTCGATGTCAGCCGCGGCCTTGTCGAGCGAGGAAAGATTGTTCCCCATCACATTGATGACCACTTGTGCGGTTTCGCCGCTGAGACTTTCGCTGATGCGGTCGCCGAGAAATGTCAGCGTCTCCGTCCGGACCTCGGGGAAAGCATGCAGCGTATTGCGGATGGTATCCTGCGCGTCTTCCTCGCTCACCGTGTGGTTGGGTTTCAATTCGATGTGAAATTCACTGCGGTCGGGGCTCCAGGTGTCTTCGCCCAATTCCGCGCGGCCTATCTGATGCGCAACGGTATCGACGAACGGAAGCTTGTGAAGTGCCTTGGTGATCCGCTCGCCGACAGCAACGACGTCGTCGACCGACGTTCCCGGCGACGCCATTGCCATCTGCAAGACGAAATGGCCTTCGCGGAACTGCGGTAGCAACTCGCTATGAAGATAGGGAACGATGCTGATCGCGGCTCCGGCACTCAACGTGAGTATCAGTACCGTCGCCCACCATGCCCGGTGTACGACCGCAAGGACGCCCGTCTGGGCGACTTTGAGCCACTTGAGCAGCGGCGATTCCTTCGTATCCTCGCTCTTCGTGAGGAATAGAGCACAAAGTGCCGGCGTGACCGTCATCGCGACGACCATCGAAGCCAAGACAGCGATAATGAACGTCAGCGCCATCGGTCCAATGAAGCGGCCCTGGACGCCGCCTGCGAACAGGATCGGAATGAACGCAAAGATGACGGCGAGTGTGCCCCAGAACATCGAGCCGCGGATTTCGATCGACGCATCCTCAATGACTTTCAGCCGGTCGGCATCGGGCGGCGCCTGCCGGAGACGCCGGGAGATGTTCTCGATATCGATGATCGCGTCATCGACCAGCACGCCAAGCGCCAGCGCGAAGCCTCCGAGCGTCATCGTGTTGAGCGATTGCCCGAACTCGGCCAAGAGCACGACCGCTGCAAGGAGCGACAGCGGTATAGCCAGGAACGAGATGAGCGACGCCCTGACGCTTCTGAGAAACGCATAGAGCACGATCAGGATCAATCCCGAGCCAAGACCCAAAGCCTTTTCGAGATTACCCAGTGCCCGGACGACGAACGTCGCCGGCCGGTGCAACGCCGGATAGATCGTAATGCCCTGCTTTTCGAGTGTCGGTTTGAGTTCGGCGAGCGCCGCCTCCGTCGCCTTCGTGGCGACGAGCGTATTGGACCCGAACTGTCCCGAGACGGTGATCAGAACCCCCGGTACGCCCATGATCGTCGCGTCGCCGATCTTTGGAGCCGGCGCGATCGTCACCGTCGCGATGTCATCGAGCTTAATGGGCTTGTTGTTCTTGACCGTGACGACCGTTTCCGCAATCGCGCGCGGATCGGGAGACGGCGGCGGCGTCTCGATAGTAATGCGCTGCGCGGATGTTTCGACGACACCTCCACCTCGAAGCGCGATCGCATCGCGCGCCGCGGTCATCACGTCAGTAATCGTCAGCCCGAGCGCCGCAAGCCGGTCGAGCCTCGGCTGCACTTGGACTTGCCGGATGGCGCCGCCATAAATCGTGACACGCGCGATCCCAGGCACGGCCAGCAAGCGAGGCTTGATGGTCCAGTCGGCGATGTCGCGCAGCGTATAAGGGTCGACACGGTCTGAGATGAGGCCGAGCTTCAAGACGTCCATCGTGCTCGACGTCAACGGCGTTAGCCGAGGCGGACCGAACCCAGCGGGAAACTTGCCATTGAGCGTCGCGAGCCGTTCGGCAATCCCTTGCCGAGCCGCGGTGGCATCGGCGCGCTCGTCGAACGTGATGAGAACGACGGAAAGGCCATAGATGGATTCCGACCGGACGGAACTGATACCGGGCCCGCCGACGATGGCCGCTTCAATCGGTCGGGTAATGATTTGCTCGACCTGTTGCGGGGCTAAGCCTGGCGCCTCAGTCTGGATCGTGACTTGCGGCGGCACGAATTCCGGAAAGACGTCGAGCGGCGCATTCATCGCCAGCAACGTCCCGGCGACAAGCCAGACGACGGAAAGCAAAGCGACGAGGCCGCGATAACGTATCGACCAGCGGATGAGAAGGTTCATTTCGCGAGTCTAGTCCGTATCGTTGCGCGCAGTAGCCCGGTTCGACGCCGATGCCGATGCGGCAGGCTTTGGCTTGGCGGACTGGGGTTCAGACGGGCCATCGTCGTCGTCATCATCGAGACTGCCGGGCTCTGCTTCGCGCGCCAGCAATGTCGACGCGCCGCGGACGACGACGTGATCTCCTGGCGCGAAGCCCGAGCGAACGAGGAAACCGTCTTCGACCGGGGCTTCGAGCGAAACGAGTTTGCGCTCGTACTTGTGCGGACCGCTTTCGACGTAGCACCACGATCGGCTGGCGTAGACGACAATCGCGGCATTCGGAATGACGACGCCGGGATCCTGCTGTGGGTTGTCGGCCACGACGCGCGCGCGGTCGCCGGCCCGCAGACCGGGGCCGGCAGGAATAAGTCCGAAGAACGAGACGCCGGGCATCGCGAGATTGCCCGAGGGTGCCACCCAGATGGGATCCACATTCGTTTCCGTTCCGCCGCTCAGCGCCATCACGCGAACGTTGTTTGGCTTACCGCCGGTCAAGCCCGGGAAATCGAAGCGCACGATGGCGCGCGTACCTGCACTGATTTCGGCCATAAGCTTTTGTCGCGCATCAACGCTGAGAAACGGAGCTTCATCGCCCCATGTCTGCTGCAGCCGCGCCTGTAGCAGCTTCAGATGCGAAGCATCGACACCCTCCTGCTTTACGGCATTCGCGAGCATCTGTTTCGAGAGCAACGTCGATGTTCGGAAACGGGCGAGCTGGCCGCGGCTGAAATCGGCTGAAACCATTGCCGAGCGAATGTCGGCGTCGAGTTGTAGAAGAGGATCCGGATTGAGGACCGTCGCGACTCCGTCGACCTTTTCGGCATCCTTGGAAGCGGCCAACGTCGCGGTGACGACGACCGGTGGCGGCGGATCGGCTGCGTCGTTATCCTTTTCGGCTTCTTCGGAATGCGGCGCGTTGCAGCCGACGAGAAATATGGTTCCGATCAGGACTGCCAATCGTGCCAACGTGGCCGCTTTCAAGGGCCGTCCTCCTGCATCCGGGAATAACCGGTTTTTATTTCGGGATATTTTCCCGATTTTCAGTAGAATGCTCCAAAGATGGGTACCATGCTAGACCCTTTTTGGCGGTCGCCTTGGCGGCGCGGCCCGGCCAGCAAAAATCCGGGAACGATGGGACTTTTACCCTCGCGAAATTTACCGAATGTGGCGATCCAGGTGCAGTTGCAGCGGACCGTATTTTAACGCTGAAATTTGGCTGCGACTCCGAACGTGCGCTTCGAAAACTATCACGACGTTGAAATTCAGCATCGACGTCGATTACTAGGCTCCCGGCGACTACAGCCGAAGGCCGGCCGTGCGCCAGGTTCGCCAAATTGCTATAGAGGGCATGGCCGTCCCTCGGGCCGCTAAATTCAGCAAATTCTGGAGTTGCGCATGACCATCAAAGGCTGGGCCGCGACAGCAGCGAACCGCCCCCTTGAACCATTCGAATATGATCCGGGCCCTCTCGCCGCCGATGACGTAGAAATTGCCGTCGAGCATTGCGG
>DATLJG010000263.1:0-3770 GCA_035538995.1 Hyphomicrobium sp.
ACGGCCGAAGGCGTCACCGCCTATCCCTCGGTTGTGACGCGCGAGATTGCCAAATTCGTTCTCGCGGAAAGCGCCGGAGTTAACGTCCTCGCGCGCGCATCCGGCATTTCGGTCGCGCTCGTCGATGCGGGAATGCTGGAATCTTTGCCGCCGCACGATTTGTTATTCGATCGCAGCATCGCTAAGGGAACGAAAAATTCTCGGATCGAACCGGCGATGACGCATGAACAATGTGACGCCGCGCTCGAAGCCGGACGCGCCATCGACGCGCATCTGGGCGATAGCTGCGTCGGGATCGTCGGATACGGTGAGATCGGCATCGGCAATACCAGCGCCGCGGCGCTCGTCGCGCATGTGCTGACTGGCATTCCGCTGGCTTCGCTTGTCGGACCGGGCGCGGGCGCTCCGGCGCTCGGCGTCGATCACAAACGCAAAGTCCTGGAAGCCGTGCTGACCCGTGCCGCGATCGATGCGGCAGAGCCGTCGGCGCGCGCTAAAGAGGCCCTCCGCCAATTCGGCGGTTTCGAAATCGCGATGATGGCCGGCGCCATGACGACGGCGGCCGATGCGCGGCGGATCATCGTCGTCGATGGCTTCATTTCGACGGTGGCGGCGATCGCAGCCATTGCATTGAAACCGGAAGTGCGCGGCAGCTGCATCTTCGCCCATTGCTCAGCCGAGCCGGGGCACAAGGCTTTGCTCGACCACCTCGATGCCAGGCCGCTGCTGGAACTTGACATGCGCCTCGGCGAAGGAACCGGCGCGGCTCTGGCAATTCCCATCGTTCGCGCCGCTGAACTCATGCTCCGAGAGATGGCCGACTTGCCGGGCGAGCATCCGGCATGATGGCCAACGAACTGCGCCTTTTTCGGATCGCACTGCAATTCCTGACGCAACTGCCGGTCGGCTCTTTCGATATATGTCCCGCCGACTGGCTGGCGCGATCCGCGAAATACATGCCGCTCGTCGGCGTTCTCGTTGGCGCCGTCGCAGGCGCCGCGATCGTCGGATCGGCCCTGTTCTTTCCGAGCCCTCTGCCGGTCGTGATTGGCTTGCTCATCGCGGTCGCGCTGACGCGGGCGCTGCACGAAGACGGCCTGGCCGACACCGTCGATGCCTTCGGAGGCGGTCGGACGCGCGAGAGCCGTCTCGAAATCATGAAGGACAGCCGGATTGGAATCTTCGGAACGCTGGCGCTCATCGCCGTACTGGCGCTGAAAGCATCGGCGCTCGTCACGGTCGATCCCGCTTCGGCGGCCTGCGTATTGATCGCGGCGCACGCCGGAGCCCGCCTCGCAATGGTGCTTGCGATGTGGCGCTTGCCGCACGCCGGTGACGGCAACACCAAGGTCAGCCATAAGATATCGGAGATGACGAATTCCGAAATCGCCGTCGCGATAGCACTCGGTTTGATTCCGGGGTTTCTCGTCCTGCCGTCGGCGGCGTTCATCATCGCGGCGCTGTGCGCGTTCGCTGCGGCGGCGATGATGGCAAGCATCGCCCGGCGTAAGATCGGCGGCTACACCGGCGACGTCCTCGGCGCGGTCGAACAGACATTCGAGACGGTCTTCATCGTCTTTGCCGCCGCCGTCATTAGCGGACCTGGCTGAGGCGCACCACCCGCACCGTTAACCATCCGGCGGAAGTGACACCGTTTGTCGCTCCCTCCGATGCACGATCCTTGCATTGGACCCGGCAAGTTCTCTGAATTTGCCAATCCAAACGAGGTACTGCGCATGTCTGAGCCAATTTTTCAAAATTGGACAAATGAGGTCAATGCGAACTGGGGCAAAGCTCCGTTAAGCATCAAGCATCGGCTTCACGAGCATTCGCTGTTCTCGCTTGAGGCGCTAGAAGAACTCATCGAGACGTACCCGCGCGAGCATTATGCGCTCGTCCACATGGGCGAGCAGGGTTCCCCGAAGCAGAGCTGGCGCGAAGGCGACATCGGCAAGCTCTCCGGCAAGCAGGTCATCGAAGCCATCGCGCAAGGCCGCATGTGGATTCACCTGTTCCGCGTCGGTCAGGTCGATAAGCGCTACGGCAAGCTGCTCGATGAAATTTTCGAAGAAGTCGATCGCAACCTCGGCGGATACAAGACGTTCACGCGGCTCAACGGTATCATCATCTCGTCGCCGAACGCGCAGGTTTACTATCACTTCGATTCCGCCGGTCAGTCTCTGTGGCAGATCCGGGGCCAGAAGCGCGTCTATCTCTACCCGACGACGCCGCCCTACCTGACGGAAGAAAGCCTCGAATACGTGGCGATGTACGCCAACGAAGTCGGCATCAAGTACGATCCATCTTACGAACAGGCGGCAACCGAATTCCTCCTTGAGCCCGGCACGATGATGCACTGGCCGCTCTACACGCCGCACCGCGTCGAGAACCTCGATTGCCTCAACATCTCGATGACGACGGAATACTGGACCGAACACATTCGCCGCCGGCAAATGGTCAACCTCGCTAACGGCATCCTCCGCGAAAAAGTCGGCATCGCGCCGAAAAGCACCGCGACATCGGGTGCCGGATTCTGGGCCAAGGCCGCGTTGCAGGCAGGCGTCCGTCGCTCGGGCTTGCTCAAGAAAGCGCAGAAATCCAAGCGTCCCATCGAATTCAAACTTGATCCGCGCCGTCCAGGTGGGATTATCGATCTCGCGGCGGCGGCGGAATAGAGGGCAAGAGGGAACTCACATCGCCTTTGAAGTGTAGCGCGTATGGCGACGGTGGATGCAGGGAACGGCGCAGCTTTAGCTGCCGCGGATCGAGTTGAGCCGCGGCGTGCGCTGTGGCGTGGCCCCCGTTTCATAACGGAAGTCTTCGACGGCTCCGACGAAGCGCTCGCGGCGCTTGAAGCCGTGCAGGATGGCCTCGTCTCTACCGGCTTCCAGACGCTCGATTGGCTGACGGTGCTCTACGAGGAATTGGCGGAGCCGCAACATGCTTTGCCGCGCCTCGTCGTCGTCACTGAACGAAACAGCGGCGAAGTCGCGTTGATCTTGCCTCTGCTGATCGAGAAGGAACGTGGCCGAACCATCGCCCGCTTTGCCGATCTCGGCGTTTCCGACTACGGCGGGCCGATCCTCGGACGCGCACCGCTGACGAAGCGGCGCTCCATCCGGCGTGCGTGGCGCGGCGTGCTGCACGCCATGCCCGATGTCGATCTGATCCGCCTTGAGCGCATGCCGGCTGAAATCGGCGGCCGCGCCAATCCGCTTCTGACACGCCTCGGCATCACGCCCGCGCGCCACGACGGCAACGTGCTCAACGTGCCGGGAACGGTTGAAGACTTTTTGCGCGCGCGCGGCAAGAAATACCGCAAGGAAGTCGAGCGCTGCTACCGCCTATGGGAGAAGGAGGGCGCGCCGCACTTCTATCGCGCCACGACGGCGGAAGAAATCGCGCGCGTCTACTCGGTGCTCGAAGAGCAGCAGGCCTCACGACACGGAACGCTCGGCAGCAAATATGTTCTCGACGAACCAGCCTATCGCGCCTTCTACGAACGATTGGCGATCGACGGCTCGGATGCGGGGCTTGCCTCTCTGTTTGCAATTGAAGCGGGCGGCGAGATCATCGCGACACTCTTCGGCATCGTCCACGACGGCACGTTCACGCTGCTGCGCATCGCCACGGGCGGTCCGGGCTGGGGTCATCTTTCGCCGGGCAGGCTGGTCGTCGTCGAGACGATGAAGCACTTCGTCGCCCAGGGCATTCGCCGCTTCGACATGGGCATCGGAGACTATCCGTTCAAACGTGGGTTCGGCGTCGAA
>DATLJG010000264.1:0-9491 GCA_035538995.1 Hyphomicrobium sp.
CGAAAACCGTACCCTCTGCGTCACGCCTTGCTCTTCGGCATAGACGCCGACGTTACAATCGACGACGAAATCGCGAACGAAAATGCTGTCGCCGATCTCTCGCGACTTTGACGCTTCGCGTTTGCCCTTGGCGGATTTCACAGGCGTCGACGGTTTGCCCGCTTTCTTCTTGTCCTTCATGCGACCGATCTCTCCTGCGCCGTCGTCGTATCCCGCGCACGTCCAATTTCAAGCCGCACCGCTGCGAGGCGTGTCGGATCGAGCTGGCTTGTCCGACCGCTCGCGCACAGTGCACCACGGAACCCGAGGATATCGGGACCATGGCTCGCGAGCCCGGCAATGTCTTCCATCCTGAGCGAGCCGGCCAGCCCGCACATCAGATGATGCGCACGCGCCGTCTCCACAAATTCTGACAAACTGTCCGCAGCCAGGATCGACGTCAGGCGTCCGGCCGACTTGTCGGCGGTGTCGAGCATGACACCGGCAAATGTGTGCGCCGACAAATGCGAAATGAGCGTAAAGTCAGGCTTCTGATCGGCCATCAGCACTGCCACAAGTCGCGCGCCCGAAAGACGCTCCTGACCGAGAGCCGCGATTGCGGCGCGCGCATCGGCATTGCCGAAAAAACCGACCTTGACGATATCGACCCCAGTCGCAGCCATCGTCACGGCGGCGGCAGTGAGCACTTTCGGATCGGACGGCAAATCGCCAACCGTCGCGCTGACCGGCAGCCGGCCGCCGATCCGCGCCACGATCTCGCGAACGGTCGCTTCCGGCAGAGCCCCGAGAGCTCCGGATTTGGGATCCTTGCAATCGATGACGTCGGCGCCCCCCGCCAACGCAAGACTTGCTTCGTCGGCGCTCGTCACGCTCGCCAGAAAAGCGGGACGCCGCCGTTTCAAACTGTCAATCATTCCATCGTCCGAGATTACGATCCGCGGGTCCGCAGGATCAGGTCGCAAAAATGCGGTTCTGCTCGGCAAGCACCGCAGCGCGGTCTCGGCGCTGCGCATCCGTCAGGCCCACAACCGCATCCTGCGCGACACTCGCCTGTCCGGGCGCCAGACGCAAGATCCGGGTCCCGAGTTGTATCGCCTCGGATCGGTCGTGAGTCACGAAAATTACGGTTGTCGGCTGCCGATGCCACAGTTCCATGAGCAGTTCCCGCAGGCTCGCAGCTGTCGGATCGTCGAGCGAGACGAAGGGCTCGTCCATCAGCAGGATTTCCGGCTGCAGAATGAAGCCCCGAGCCAGCGCCGCGCGCCGCTGCATGCCGAGCGACAGCATCTCCGGGTAGGCATTTGCCGCCTGTTCCAGGCCGACGCGCTCCAGCATCGCCGGAATTTCCGCGTGGCGTGGGTCTCCGTCAGGCAAGACAAGCGAGATATTCTCGTAAAGCGTCCGCCACGGCAACAGTCTCGGCGTCTGGAAAATGAACGTCACGTTGTCTTTGGCAGGCCCGAGGTCGATTCTGCCTTCGAAGTCCTTGTCGAGCCCAGCGATGATGTTCAGCAACGTCGACTTGCCGCATCCCGACGGTCCGGTCACGACGAGAAACGATCGCGGCGCCACCTCGAATTCAACATCGCGAAGCACAATCTGCTCACCGCGATTTCCGACGGGCGGAAAGGCCTTGTGCTTGACCGAGACGCGAATGACGCCCTCCGGCTTCGTTCCGTTCAGCGGCGCCATGCATTCACCCGTGCCTGCAGCGGCTGCAGCACCGCGAACTCTATGATCTGCACGATCAGAATGAAGGCCAGCGCATAAGCCAAAATCGTGCCCACGTCGAATTCCTGAAACGCAATGCCGAGCCGGTAGCCGACGCCGTTCGAACGTCCGAAGGCTTCGACGACCAGAACGATCTTCCAGACGAGCGACAAGCCAGAGCGCGCCGCCGCCGCGAAGAACGGCGCGAGCTGCGGGATCGTCACGTGGCGCAACGTCTTCCACGGTCCGAACTTGTACATGGTCGCCATCTCGGAGAGATCCTTCGAGAGGCTGCGCGCACCTTCACGCATATTGACGGCGACGTTCGGGATCTTGTTCAGCGAAACGGCGGCGATGGCCGCCGTATCGTTCAAGCCGAACCAGATGTAGCAAAGCGTGATGGTGACAAGTGCCGGCAGATTGAGGAACAGGATCAGCCACGCATCAAAAAAGCGATCGGCGGTTTTGTATTTGCCAAGCGCCAGGCCAATGGCCGTACCGATAAACATCGAAATGACGAATGCGATCGCAACACGCCTCAGCGTTGCCGACGTATGCTTCCAGAGATCGCCATTCTTCGCTTCGCGAAGCATCACATCGAACACTTCGACCGGCGTCGGCAAATAGCGGTTTTGAAGAACGTCGGCGAGCACCTGCCACAGCAGCCCGAGCACCAGCAGCGATCCCGCCATCCAGACGAACCGCTCGATTGTGGACTCGGACCCGGAGGCGCGTGTCGGCCTAAGTATGGAAAAGCTTTTGGTCGAAACGGGTGCCATCGCCTACGAGTTCCGCATCCCCAAGATCAATGAGAAGATTTGTCAATTTTTTCGCCGCGGCCGTTTCATCGGCACCCCAGGGCCCGGGAATGCCCGAGCGGTAGTAATCCCGAATAGCGACGAGTTCGGCGTCCGAAGCGGGCTTAATCAACGGCCTCAGCCGCGTCCAGGCCGCATCGGACTTGGCGAGCACGGCGTTGGCATCGGCAACCGCGCTCAAAAGGACATCGACGGGAATTGCGTTGTCGGCGACCTCCTTCTCCGACCAGATGAACCCAACAAGCGCCGGCGTCGGACTGACGCCAAGTCCCTTGACGACGTCCGACATCGACAGCAGATGCGTGGCGCCGCTCGCCTGCAAGCGCGCCGCATAGGTCCAGAAATTGAGCACGGCATCGAGACGGCCCGACTGGAATTCGGCGGTGACCAGCGGCGCGGCTCCGAAAATCGGTTCGGAAAAATCGGCGATGTCCTCGCCGACGATCTCGCGCGAATAAGCCCGCAGCAGAATCCAGCTCTTGTCGATGCCCGTACCGGCGACGCCGATCCGCTTGCCCTTGAGATCGGCGATGGATTTTATCGAGCTTCCCTTCGGCACCATGACGCTGCCGAGCGCCGACGAATAAGGCGCGAATTTCAGATCGTATCCTCTTGCGCGCTGGCGCAACGCCCACGTCCAGTCGCTGACGATGACATCGGCGCTTCCGGAGAGCAGCGCGATCGGCGCGGCCGGATTGTTCGCAACCTCAACGACCTGCAGGTTGAGCCCATGCTTCTTGTCGATGCGTTCGGCGCGGATGGTTTCGATCAGCCAGCTCACCGAACCGAACTTCACCGACGTCAGCCGTACCGGCGTTGCAGTCGCGGCGCGCGCAAATCGCGGCACCGCCGCCGTGGCGGTCAACGCCATGCCTGCCGTGAGTGCCTGTCGTCGCGTCAGATCGATCATTTCTGCTCGGCCTCGACGTTAAATCTGTTCTTCCAGAGATAGCGGATGCCATGAAGCCAAAGATCATCGCTATTGCCGTTGATCGTCGCTGACATCGTCTTCACCGGCTTCCCGGTGGTTGTATCACGCGCAACAAGCTGCAGCGTTATCGAAGCATTCGATAGTTTATCGACGTAACCGGTCACCGCGAGGTCCGCGCCGGCATCTTTGGCTATAGGAACCTCGCACCCATCACATTTGTGGAACGGCGAGGCTTTTTCGATTTCGTCGGCCTTCGAGGACAGGTCTACGACCTCATAGTCACTGTCCTTCTTCATCAGCGCCTTGAGTTCATCGGTAACGAGTTGCGTCTTCCTCAAATCC
Source organism: Hyphomicrobium sp. (assembly GCA_035538995.1). Classification (GTDB taxonomy): domain Bacteria; phylum Pseudomonadota; class Alphaproteobacteria; order Rhizobiales; family Hyphomicrobiaceae; genus Hyphomicrobium_B. The sequence goes on from DATLJG010000264.1 coordinate 3,802, forward strand.
TCTGGATCGTTTTGCGGAATAAGCTCGCCGTCCTGTTGCGTATCGTGGAAGTCGAAAGGAAAAACCGCTGCCTTGGTGACGGCGGCCGCAGGAGAGGCGATCACGAGGAGAGAAAAAAGAACATATAAAGCACGCTGCATCATGAGGCGTTCGATCCATTTCCGGTGAGGCGGATAGAGAGATATGCCGCGCTCGGCCGAAGCGCCACATTGGTTAGGTGCTAGCTACGGCTATGACTTTGCAAGAGGTTCCTTTGAATTTTAGCAAGATTGCCCGGTAACAAAGACGCGAGCCGGGACACACCGCCTTGACAAGCCGCTTCTACGCCCCCTTTTACAGCAACACAGTAACAGTTGCGAGCGATCGGCGGTCGCTCTGCGGCCTCGCGTCGGAATGGAATTTATGGAGTTGGATCATTTGGTAGTGCCAACAGCCCGCTCTGTTATGCAATCGCGGCCGTGGAAATTTCTATGCGTCGGTTTCATCGCCGGATACGCCGCGCTTGCGGGGCCAGCCTTTGCTGAGGATACCTCCAAATCAGCGGCCCCGGCAGTTGCGCCAACACCCATTCCGATCCCGACGACAGCCGAAAAAGACAAAAAAACAAAAAATATATCAATACTTTACGTCAAGCAGGACCGGCCACGGCATCTGATGCCCTTGTCCCTCCTCGATCTGCCATCGCCCGACGACGGCATCGCGGGCGCCAAACTCGGCATCGCCGACGACAACACCACCGGCCGCTTCTTCAACCAAAAGTTCAAGCTCGACGTGCTTAACGGGACCGTCGACGACCTCATCAAAGGCGCGACTGAGAAAGTCGGCGCGGGCGACAATTTCATTATCGCCGATATGGGTCCGGACGAACTGCTGAAATTCGCGGACGCTCTCAAGGGCAAGAACGCGCTGATCTTCAACGTCGGCAATCCCGATGATCGCCTTCGCCAGGAGGATTGCCGCGCCAACATCATGCACATCGCTCCGACACGCGCGATGTTGGCCGACGCCCTTGCCCAATATCTCGTCTGGAAGCAGTGGCCGAACTGGCTGCTCGTTTACGGCCCGGAGCCGGAAGACAAGCTGTTGGCCGACGCCTACCGCCGCGCCGCTAAAAAATTTGGCGGAAAAATCGTTGAGGAACGCGAGTTCAAGCAGGAAACCGGAAGCCGGCGCGCCGACGGCGGCTATGAGCAGGTCCAGCAGCAGATTCCGTCATTCTTGCGCGGCGCCAAGGACCATGACGTCGTCATCGTCGCCGACGAGAAACAATTGTTCGCCGACTACTTCCCGTTCCGCACCTTGATCCCGCGCCCTGTCGCGGGCTCCGCCGGCCTTACCGCCTCGAGCTGGCATCCGGCGCTCGAGTTCTGGGGCGGCACGCAATTCCAGCATCGCTTCATGCGCCTCAATAGCCGCCGGATGCATCCTATCGACTACGATGCGTGGGTCGCGACCCGCGTCGTCGGTGAAGCCGCAACGCGCAAGCACGCGGGCGACTTCGAGACGCTCCGCGAATTCATCAAATCTCCGAAGTTCGAGGTTGCGGCGTTCAAGGGCGTCGCCACGAGTTTCAGAACCTGGAACGGACAGCTGCGCGAGCCGCTCATCATCGGCACGCCGAATCTCCCGGTCAGCGTCTCACCGCAACCCGGATTCCTGCATCAGTCCAGCGTGCTCGACACGCTTGGCTTCGATAAGCCGGAAACCAAGTGCAAGGCCTACACGCAATAGTTCAATGCCCATATCCAATCATTTACCGCCCGCCTTCAATCACAGCCTGTTTTTTCGGAGACTAGGGATGTCGCGAACGTCAACAATTCTCACTGCGCTTCTCTCAGCCGCCGCTTTCGCCTCAACCGCGAGCACGGCCGAGGCATATACCGCTTACGTGACCAACGAAAAGGACAACACTGTCAGTGTCATCGACACGGACAAGATGGAGGTCATCAAGACCGCCAAGGTCGGACAGCGCCCGCGCGGCATCGTCATGTCGAAGGACGGCAAATGGGTCATCATTTGCACGAGCGACGACAACGACGTGAAAATCTACGACGCTAAAACCCTCGAATACGTCAAATCGCTTCCGTCGGGGCCCGACCCCGAGCTTTTGACGCTCCATCCTGATGGCCGGCGCCTCTACATCGCCAACGAAGACGATAACCTCGTCACCGTCGTCGACATCCAAACATCGAAGGTCATCACCGAGATCCCGGTCGGCGTCGAGCCGGAAGGCATGGGTATGAGCCCGGACGGCAAAGTGCTCGTCAACACGTCGGAAACGACGAACATGGCGCACTTTATCGATACCGAGAAGCATGAGACGTTCGATAACGTGCTCGTCGATAGCCGTCCGCGTGTCGCCATGTTCAATGCGGCGCAGACACAGTTGTGGGTGTCGTCCGAGGTCGGCGGCACGGTTGCTGTCATCAACCCGGCCGATCGCAAGATCATCGCCAAGATCAACTTCGAAATTCCGGGCATCACCAAGGAAGCGATCCAGCCGGTCGGCATTCGCATCACCAAGGATGACAGCCTCGCCTTCGTCGCGCTCGGCCCAGCGAACCGCGTCGCCGTGATCGACACCAAGACGTTCAAAGTGCTGAAATACATTCTCGTCGGCCAGCGCGTCTGGCATATGTATTTCACGCCCGACTATAAATACCTGCTGACGACCAACGGCGCTTCGAACGATGTGACGGTGATCGACGTTGCCAGTCAGAAGGGGATCAAGTCGATCAAGGTCGGGCGCTATCCGTGGGGTGTGGTCGTCTCGCCCGATTGAACGACCGGCACCTGAGATCAAAACAAAAACAAGATCGCGAAACCGATGACGACGATGCCAAAAACAGATGCGAAAGTGGGCGCGGTTGAGACTGACCGCCCCCCGGCGCTCGTTGTCAGCGGCGTCAGCCATGCCTTCGGCGACAAGAAAGTGCTCGACGATGTTTCCCTGACGGTCGAGCGCGGCGCCTTCGTCATGTTGCTCGGCCTCAACGGCGCCGGCAAATCGACGTTGTTCTCACTCGTGACCCGTCTTTATGACAACGTCAGCGGCCAGATCGACATTTGCGGCTACGACGTGCGCCGCAAGCCATCGCAAGCCTTGCAACGCCTCGGAGTCGTATTCCAGAGCCGCACGCTCGATATCGACCTCACTCTGCTGCAAAACCTGAAATACCACGCGGCGCTGCACGGCTATTCCAATCGCGACGCCAAGCGGCGGGCCGAACAAGCTCTTGAACTCGTCGGGCTCGCCGATCGCGCAGGCGAGAAAGTCCGCGCGCTCTCCGGCGGCCAGGTTCGCCGCGTCGAGATCGCCCGCTCGATGATGCACCGCCCGGACCTGCTCTTGCTCGACGAGCCGACCGTCGGCCTCGATCTCGGTTCCCGCGAAGGCGTCATCAAGATCGTCCGCGATCTCGTCGCCAAGGAGCGTCTCGGCGTACTCTGGGCGACGCACTTGATGGATGAAGTCCTGCGGACCGACCAGGTCGTCATCCTCCATAAAGGCGTCGTCTTGTTCAATGGCGGCGTACCGCAGCTGCTGACGCAGACCGGCGCGCCGAATGTGCGCGAAGCATTCCGAACGCTGACCGGCACCCAGACGTCGATCGATGAGGCCGCCTGATGTCCACACCGGCCTTCTCAGCAACCGCTTCCGCGACATTCGATGACTCGGGTGCAACGGCCCGCAATCGTCTCGGCATTGCCGGATATTTCGCCTGCTTCAAAGGCATCGTCTGGCGCGAGATCCTGCGCTATCTGCATCAGCGCGAACGTTTTCTTTCCGCACTCGTCCGGCCGCTCATCTGGCTTTTCATATTTGCCGCCGGATTTCGCCAGACGCTCGGCGTGTCGATCATCCCGCCGTACCAAACCTACGTGCTCTATGAAGAGTTCATCGCGCCCGGCCTGATCGCGATGATCCTGCTCTTCAACGCCATGCAATCGTCGCTGTCGATGGTCTACGACCGCGAAACCGGCACGATGCGGACGCTGCTCGTCAGCCCGTTCCCGCGCTCGTTCCTGCTGCTGTCGAAACTTCTAGGCGGCGTCTCGGTCGCCCTGATGCAGGCTTTCGCCTTCCTGTTCGTCGCGTACTGGTGGGGAATCGAACCGCCGCCGATCACCGAGGTCAAGCTCTTCACCTTCTTCGACGCGCCAAGCTGGGCAGGCACGGCGCTTCCGACGATGTCCGATCCGATCGTCAACACGCTCTTCTCCGTGCCGAGCTTTTTGCAGCCGGCCGCCGGATACATCATGGTCATTCCGGCGATCATCCTGGCCGGCCTGATGCTCGGCGCCCTGGCGCTTCTCATTTCCTCGCTGATCAAACAGCTCGAGAATTTCGCGGGCGTGATGAACTTCGTCATCTTCCCGATGTTCTTCGCATCCTCCGCCCTTTATCCGCTGTGGCGCCTGCGCGAGGCGAGCACGCTTCTTTACGAAATCTGCCGCCTCAATCCATTCACGTACGCCGTCGAATTGATCCGCTTCGCGCTTTATGGACAGGTGGACACAATTTCACTTGCCATCGTGGTGGCCTGCACCGCGTTGTTCCTCGCGGCAGCCGTCTTTGCTTACAATCCATCCAAAGGCCTGATCGCCCGTCGCGGCGGTCCGGGCGGATGAACATGAGGTCCAATATGATGAATACTTCCGCGTCCCGCCGATTGGTTTCGGTTATCGCCGGCTTCGCCGCGTTTGCATCGATCGGACTGGCCTCGGTATCCGCAATGGCCGACGACACGCAAGCTGCTGCTGAGAAAGCCGCTTCTGCTTCGAAGGAGGAATGGCCCTGCATCTACCGCAAGGTGCCGGAGCTCTCACCCGCGATGATCTGGGACGGGCCGGCCATCACCGACACCAAGAGCTGGCGCAACGACGACGCCATCCGAAAGCTCTCGCAGTATTTGATATCCCGCCGCGTGAAACCGGACGAGGTTGACGCTGCCATCAAAAAGTTCGCTGCAGGGCTCCCGGCCGACCAACATGACGCCAAGCTGACGGAACTCTTCGCCGCCGTGCTGACGCGCACGAACGAAGATCGCAAGGTCGTCATGCACGGCATCGAGAAGATGCACAAACGGCAGGTTGAGCGCTCGAAGGAAATCCAGCAGGAAGCCCTGACGCTGCAGCCGGAAGAACAGGCCGCAGCCGAAAGTCCGACGGAGGAAGCCGGTGTTGCCGGCCAGGCCTCCGATGCTCAGGAGAAATACAAGTGGGAAGTCCGTGCCTTCCAAGAAAAGCAGGCCAACATCCCGATCGCCTGCGAAATTCCTCAGTTGATCGATGAACGGGCCGGCGAAATCGCACGCGCCATTCGCGCCGAAATGAAGAGCTAGGCTCTCGCTGCTCTGATGATTTGAACGTCTGAGGCGTCCGCATCCATGCGGGCGCCTCTTGCGTCTCACGCGGGAACCGAAAATAAAGTTTACCGCTTGTTAGCCTTAACGCCTCCTTAACCAAGGTTGACGTAGCCTGAACGCATGCGGTCCTCGACGCCGGTCTCTCCCGGCACCGCCGACCGGCAATGCAAGTGAATGTGTCGTCTTCCCTGTTTCGCGTTTTGTGAGGTTGACAGATGCAATACGCCTTTGTTTCGCGTGCCGTTGCCTACGTTTCTTGTCTCTCGACAATGAGCCTGCTGATGACGTCGATGGCCATCGCCGCCATCAACGTCGGAAAAA
>DATLJG010000265.1:0-2035 GCA_035538995.1 Hyphomicrobium sp.
CATGTCTGAGCCAATTTTTCAAAATTGGACAAATGAGGTCAATGCGAACTGGGGCAAAGCTCCGTTAAGCATCAAGCATCGGCTTCACGAGCATTCGCTGTTCTCGCTCGAGGCGCTTGAAGAACTCATCGAGACCTACCCACGCGAGCATTATGCACTCGTGCACATGGGCGAGCAGGGTTCCCCCAAGCAGAGTTGGCGCGAAGGCGACATCGGCAAGCTCTCCGGCAAGCAGGTCATCGAAGCCATCGCGCAAGGCCGCATGTGGATTCATCTGTTCCGAGTCGGTCAGGTCGACAAGCGTTACGGCAGGCTGCTCGACGACATTTTCGAGGAAGTCGATCGCAATCTCGGCGGATACAAGACGTTTACGCGCCTCAATGGCATCATCATCTCGTCGCCCAACGCGCAGGTCTATTATCACTTCGATTCCGCCGGTCAGTCTCTGTGGCAGATCCGGGGCCGGAAGCGCGTCTATCTCTACCCGACGACGCCGCCCTACCTGACGGAAGAAAGCCTCGAATACGTGGCGATGTACGCCAACGAAGTCGGCATCAAGTACGATCCATCTTACGAACAAGCGGCAACCGAATTCCTCCTTGAGCCCGGCACGATGATGCACTGGCCGCTCTACACGCCGCACCGCGTCGAGAACCTCGATTGCCTCAATATCTCGATGACGACGGAATACTGGACCGAACACATCCGCCGCCGGCAAATGGTCAACCTCGCTAACGGCATCCTGCGCGAAAAAGTCGGCATCGCGCCGAAAAGCACCGCGACTTCGGGTGCCGGATTCTGGGCCAAGGCCGCGTTGCAGGCAGGTGTCCGTCGCTCGGGCTTGCTCAAGAAAGCGCAGAAATCCAAGCGTCCCATCGAATTCAAACTTGATCCGCGCCGCCCAGGTGGGATTATCGATCTCGCGGCGGCGGCGGAATAGACGGCAAGAGGGAAGTCACATCGCCTTTGAAGTGTAGCGCGTATGGCGACGGCGGACATGGGGAACGGCACGGCCTTTGCTGCCGCGGATCGAGTTGAGCCGCGGCGTGCGCTTTGGCGTGGCCCCCGTTTCATAACGGAAGTCTTCGACGGTTCCGACGAAGCGCTCGCGGCGCTTGAAGCCGTGCAGGATGGCCTCGTCTCTACCGGCTTCCAGACGCTGGATTGGCTGACGGTGCTCTACGAGGAGTTGGCAGAGCCGCGGCACGCCTTGCCGCGCCTCGTCGTCGTCACCGAACGAAACAGCGGCGAAGTCGCGTTGATCTTGCCTCTGCTGATCGAGAAGGAACGCGGCCGGACCGTCGCCCGCTTCGCCGATCTCGGCGTTTCCGACTATGGCGGACCAATCCTCGGACGCGCGCTGCTGACGAAGCGGCGCTCCATCCGGCGTGCGTGGCGCGGCGTGCTGCACGCGATGCCCGATGTCGATCTGATCCGCCTTGAGCGCATGCCGGCTGAAATCGGCGGCCGCGCCAATCCGCTTCTGACGCGCCTCGGCATCACGCCCGCGCGCCATAACGGCAACGTGCTCAACATCCCGGGAACGGTGGAAGACTTCTTGCGCTCGCGGGGCAAGAAATACCGCAAGGAAGTCGAGCGCTGCTATCGGCTGTGGGAGAAGGAGGGCGCGCCGCGCTTTTATCGCGCCACGACGGCGGAAGAAATCGCGCGCGTCTATTCGGTGCTCGAAGAGCAGCAGGCCTCACGACACGGAACGCTCGGCAGCAAATATGTTCTCGACGAACCAGCCTATCGCGCCTTCTACGAACGATTGGCGATCGATGGATCGGATGCGGGGCTTGCCTCTCTGTTTGCAATTGAAGCGGGCGGCGAGATCATCGCGACGCTCTTCGGCATCGTCCACGACGGCACGTTCACGCTGCTGCGCATCGCTACGGGCGGTCCGGGCTGGGGTCATCTTTCGCCGGGCAGGCTGGTCGTCGTCGAGACGATGAAGCACTTCGTCGCCCAGGGCATTCGCCGCTTCGACATGGGCATCGGAGACTATCCGTTCAAACGTGGGTTCGGCGTCGAA
>DATLJG010000266.1:0-12430 GCA_035538995.1 Hyphomicrobium sp.
TAATGCAGCGCCACGGTCAGCTCGACGACACCGAGACCCGCGCCCAAATGCCCGCCCGTCACGGAAACCGCGTCGATCGTTTCGGTGCGCAATTCGTCGGCAAGCTGCCGCAGATCGCCTTCCGCCAGCCGCCGCAAATCGTCCGGAGTATCGACTTGATCCAGAAGCGGCGTCTTGGATGACCGAGATACCACTGCATCCATAGGCCGATATCCCCCAACTACGTTCGAGTCCTTGCAACCCAAATTATGAACCTTTAGACCGGCTCAAAAAATGGACGATGCCGCTGGCCCGGGACTCTGCGGGAAAGTGTTGCAGACAAGCCTCATCGTTTGCAAACACAATCTCATGATGGGCAAAATAAGGCCATTCTACTGCCCTACGGCGTCCGGGGCTTCGAATAATGGGCCTTTTCTGAGGAAAACACTACGAGAAGGAGATGGGCAATGGCCCTGACCAGAAAGTCGTTAGTTGCAAGTCTCGTTTGGCGCGCATTGCTACTCGCCGGACTATGCGTTCCGGTCATCACGCCGGCTTATGCCGTTGGAACGCCGGATCAGGCCATCGACGTCCTCAACGCCAAGCTGCTTGCGACGATGAAACAGGCTCAGGCGCTCGGCGTGCAAGGTCGCTATCAAGCCCTGCAGCCCATTCTATCGAAGACCTATGATATTCCGTCCATGACGCGCATGGCCGTCGGCCCGACCTGGGACACGTTGCAGCCGGGACAGAAGGCTGCATTGACGGACGCCTTTTCGCGTATGATGATCGCGACGTATGCGAAGCGGTTCGATGGCTTTTCGGGTGAAACGTTCAAGATCACCGAAATTACCAATCGAGCCAGCGACAAGATGGTCAAAACGCAGATCATCCAGAGCAACGGTAAGCCTGTTCCGATCAACTACCTGATGCGCAAGTCGGGTCCGGATTGGAAGGTTGTCGATGTTTATCTGGATGGCACGATCAGCGAGCTTGCAAGCCGTCGCGCCGAGTTTTCGTCGATCCTGCGATCGAGCGGGCCGGACGCGTTGATCGCGTCGTTGCGCAAACAGGGTGATCGGCTTCTGTCGGGAGGTTGAACTCTCCGCTCGGAAACCGAGCTTGGACGTCATGGCCGAAGTTTGGTAGCGCCGGTCATGACGTCTCTCTTTCAGACACGTCGAATAATCTAAAATTGTGATGGTCGAGAGCGCACTCCGCAGCCGATGCGGTGCCGGGGCGCCACGGCAAAATTTCCAAGCCGCAGGATCGGAGAAAGACACGGGCGCGCGGGAACGCTTGTCGCGCGGCTACTGCGCGGTCGCCGTTCCATCCTCGGCCGTTGTCGGCGGTCCGACAATCACAACGGTCCGCGGGCGTGCCGAGCGAAGTTTCGGCACATTGGTGATATTCCGGTTTTGCAGCATGGTCGGCGACGAAACGAGTTCCATGACCGGCTCGATGGCATTCGGATCGGGCGGCGGCGGCGTGCTCGTCAAAGCACTGGTATCCAACGCTTCCTGCAGTTCCGCTTGCCGCTTCTGGTCGGTGACGCTCCGTAGCATCGAATAGAAATCGATCGAGCTATCCTCGAGCGTCTGCATGTCTTCGACTTTGCTGAGGTTCGTAATCGGTCCAGCCACCGATCCGGCAAGATCGACTTGGCTCGCCACGGACGCGAGCTTTGTCGGGATCAGCGCCGCCGCCGGAATCTGCGCGCCGAATTCGATACCGGTACCGATCGCATCGCGAACGTTCGTGGGCCCAACAATCGGAAGCACCAGATAGCTGCTTTCGCGATAGCCCCAGACATACATCGTCTGACCGAAATCGCCCGACTGCTTGTTCATGCCTTGGGTTGCCGCAACATCGAACAGGCCGCCAAGACCAAGCGTGGAATTCAACGCAAACCGGCCGAGCGTCGTCGCGGCAGCAGCCGGCCGCAGCTGCATGATATTGTTCGCGAACACCATCGGTTCGTTGAGGTTGGTCGTGAAAGCATCGAGACGATCGCGAACGCCCTCAGGCACATTATCCGTGTAAGCCTTGGCCGCCGGATAAAGAACCGAGTGATTGAACTCCTGATTGCTTTCGAAGACCGAGCGATTGAATTTCTCGTTAGGGTCCGCCAGGACCTTCGGCATGTCGTCCTTCTCAGGCGAGGCGACATATTCAGGCGACGGGATAGAAGGTCCCGCGCCGGCGCAAGCGGACAAGCTCGCACCAACGAAAACGCAGCCGACCCAATTTAGGATGGCGCTCGACCTCACGTTTCGAAATTCCCCCTTGCAGGCCCCCGCCCGTCAGGCATCCTTAGATTTACCGTACTCGCCAACGGAACGCTACAGTGATGCGCTCTGCTCCGACGAGCTTTCCGATCATATAAACCAGAAAGTAACGTCAGAATGACGTCCTGTCTGTGGCTTGTTTGCACACTTTTGGCGATTATTGGAAGCACTTACGCTCTCTTCGCGTCTATTTTGGTGTCACGATTTGCGCGCCAATCCAAGCCGCAGTCCTCACAATCCGAGAGCGTTACGCTGCTGAAGCCGCTTCATGGAGCGGAGCCCGGCCTGACGGACAACCTCGAATCATTTTGTGCACAGGATTATGCGGGCAAAGTCCAGATCGTTTGTGGCGTGCAAGATCCGACGGACCCAGCAGCGCTCCTCGTCCAAAACCTTCGCGCGAATCATCCCTCGTCCGACATCGCGTTGGCGAGAGGCTCATGCGCGAACGCAGGCAATCCAAAAATCGCAAATATCATCAATATGCGGCCGCTGGCTCAGCATGAGATCCTGATTCTCAGCGACAGCGACATGCACGTCGGTCCCACCTATGTACGCGATGTTGTCACCGCTCTGCGGCAACCCAAGGTTGGCCTCGTTACGTGCCTCTATCGGGGTCGCGCGATCGGAGGATTCTGGTCGCGCCTCGCCGCCGCAGGCGTCGATCAGCATTTTCTTCCGAGCGTTCTCGTGGGTTTGCAATTGGGGCTTGCCCATCCGTGTTTCGGATCGACGATTGCGTTCAGAAAGGACACGCTCGACCGCATCGGCGGCTTCGAAGCCTTTGCCGATACCCTCGCCGACGATTACGCGATGGGCGACGCCGTGCGCCGGCTTGGGCTCAAAGTCGCCATACCTCCTGTCACCATCGGCCACACCACATCGGACGCCTCATTTGCTGAACTTTTCGCACACGAGCTTCGCTGGGCACGAACGATTCGTCTCGTTGATCCAATGGGCTATGCAGGATCGATCCTCACTCATCCCCTCCCCTTCGCGCTGATCGCGTTCCTCGCGAGTGGCTTCAGCGCAATAGCTGGGATCATCCTCGCGGGGACGCTTGCCTCGCGCCTTTGCGTTCCGATACAAGTTGAACGGCTGCCGGGTGGGGGGAAAAGCTCTCTCTGGCTTAGCCCTGTGCGAGACCTCGTAAGTTTCGCAGTGTTTGTCGCGAGCTTCGTTCCCGGGACCGTCGATTGGCGGGGACGCAGCTACCGCGTCGATTCCGATGGCTCCGTGACGCCGAACTGAAAGGTGCCCCTGATGCGCACACTCTTCCTGCAAGCCCCTTCGTTCGATGGCTTCGACGGCGGAGCCGGCTCGCGTTATCAGGCCCGTCGCGAAATTCGCTCGTTCTGGTTTCCGACATGGCTCGCCCAACCCGCCGCGCTCGTCGAGAACAGCAAGCTGATCGATGCGCCGCCACATCGTGTGAAGCTCTCGGACGTCACCGCCATCGCCAAGGATTATGATCTCGTCGTCCTGCACACGTCCGTCCCCTCGTTTGCGTCGGATGTTGCGACGGTCAAGGCGCTGAAGGAGGTCAATCCCAACCTCAAGGCCGGCATGATCGGCGCTAAGGTCGCTGTCGAAGCCGAGAAGAGCCTCGCCGCCGCTCCGATTGTCGATTTCGTCGCGCGCAACGAGTTCGACTTCACGATCAAGGAAATTGCCGACGGGCGCGATTTCGCCAACGTACAGGGCATCAGCTATCGCAATGCCAGCGGCGTCATCGTCAACAACGCCGACCGGCCCGTTCTCGAACAAATGGACCAGTTGCCCTTCGTGACGCCGGTCTACAAACGCGACCTCGAGATCGAGAAGTATTTCATCGGCTATCTGAAGCATCCCTACATTTCGCTCTACACGGGTCGCGGCTGCAAATCGCGCTGCACCTTCTGCCTCTGGCCGCAAACGGTCGGCGGCCATCGCTACCGGACCCGCAGCGTCGGCCACGTCATCGACGAGATCCGTTGGGCGCAAAAGGCTTTCCCGCAGGTCAAGGAATTCTTCTTCGACGACGACACCTTTACCGATGACTTGCCGCGCGCTGAAGCCATCGCCAAGGAACTCGGTAAGCTCGGCGTGACATGGTCGTGCAACGCCAAGGCCAACGTCCCGAGAGACTCTCTAAAGGTTCTCGCTGACAACGGTCTTCGCCTTTTGCTGGTCGGCTATGAAAGCGGCAACCAGCAAATCCTTCACAACATCAAGAAGGGCATGCGGGTGGAAGTCGCCCGCCGCTTCACGAAGGATTGCCACGAGCTTGGCATCAAGATCCACGGCACCTTCATTCTCGGCCTGCCCGGCGAGACGAAGGAAACAATCGAAGAAACGGTGAAATTCGCAACCGAGATCAACCCGCACACGATCCAGGTTTCCCTTGCGGCGCCCTATCCCGGCACGTTCCTGTTCGATCAGGCGGTCAAGGAAGGCTGGCTCGACGAAGCGAACGCGGAACTCGTGGACGAGCACGGCGTGCAGGTCGCGCCTCTGCACTATCCGCATCTTTCGCACTCCGAGATTTTCCACTCGGTCGAAGATTTCTATAGGCGCTTCTACTTCCGCGGCGGCAAGATTGCGTCCATTGTCGGCGAGATGGTCACCAGTCCCGACATGATGAAACGTCGTCTGCGTGAAGGCGTCGAATTCTTCCAGTTCCTGCGCGAACGCCGCAACGTCGCCTGACGCCAACAGAGAGCCGTGTCGCTTCACGCGACCGGCTTATATTTGCAATTCTTTCACCTTGCTCTCGGCGGCAGCGGACTCCTTGCTCAACTGCCGTGGCGGACCCATCAAGATTGGCTGGAACAGCACGGCCGCCGCCAGCGTCGTGCACAGTGACAACGCCAGCAACTCGCCCATGCTCGACGTCCCCGGATGACTTGAGAAAAACAAACTTCCGAATGCGACGGCCGTCGTCATGGCACTGAACAGAACCGCGCGCGTCAACGACGATGCCAGCAGGCTTGTCTCGCCCGCGCGCCACGCCAGCACATAATAAATCTTGAACGCCACGCCGACCCCGAGCAGCACCGGCAGCGCGATGATGTTCGCGAAGTTGAGCGGCAATCCGAGCAGCACGCAAAGCTCGAGCGTCACGACCCCGGCAAGCAGCAGCGGAACCAGCGTCAGCAGAACGTCGCTCACACGGCGCAACGCCACGAACAGAATGATCGTGATCGAGATCAGCGCCAGCGCGCCCGCTTGGATGAAGGCACGCACCACTGTCTTCGCCGATTCCTGAATGAGGATCGGCACGCCCGTCGCTTCGGGTGCCACAGCGAGCACGGCCGACGCGAAACGCCTGAGATTCGCGTTGTCATTGCCGTCGCCCGTGGGTGCAACTTGAATGCGCGCGCGTCCATCTTGCGTTGTCCAATCGGAAACGACGTCATGCGGCAGCGATTTGAACGTAATCTCCTCGGCACCGAGCGCCGCGCGAATTTGCGACAGGCGCAGTTTGAACCCATCCATCAGCGCGCGTTCAACTTTTGCCCGCTGGTCCGGCGTCGCATTCGCGAGCGCGCCGAGAACGTCCGCCATGCGTGTGGCGATCGGAGCGTCGCTCTTTTTCGCAGCAGCGGCAAACGCCGACGCTGCATCCTTGAGCGTCGCTACGGTTTCATCATCCGTGGGCGTCTTCGGCGTATCGGCCATATCGAACGACGGCCCAAGAAGACTGGCCGCATCTTGAATGACCGCGAGTTTTTCCTTCTGCTGGTCGGGAACAAAGCTCGCCAGCGTTACGACGCGCGCAACTTCCGGCAATTTCTCAAGTTTCTTGCCCAGCGCCTCGGCATCGGTAAGCGACGGCTCCAGGATGTCGATCGTGTTCGGCGCCGTCGCCGGATCTTTCATCAGGTCGTTGAACGTCGAGACCGACTCGACCTTGTCGCTGCGCAGATTGATCGGATTGAAATCGAACGTCAGCCGCTGCAGCAACGGCAATCCCGACGCAACGCCGATAGCGGTCAGAGCTAAAATCGCAAACCTGTACCGCGCCATGAAGCGATCCACCGGCGCCAGCACGCGATAGCCAACCTCGCGCGGTTCGCCAGGCGGATTGAGGATGACCAGCAACGCCGGCAGCAGCGTGATGCTCGTCAGAAACGCAATGACCATACCGCTGCCGGCGATCAGGCCCAGCTCTGATACGCCGCGATAGTCGGTCGGCAGAAAGGCATAAAATCCGGCGGTCGTTGCTGCAGCCGCCAACGCCAACGGTTTTCCCGCATTGCGCCCGGCAGCGATCAACGCCTCACGAAGCCCGTCTTTCTCGAACCGTTCCTGCCGGTAACGCACCGAGAACTGAATGCCGAAATCGACGCCGATGCCGACGAACAACACCGCAAAGGCCACCGAAATCAGATTAAGCGCACCGACCATCGCCAGTCCCAGCGCAGCGGTCATCGCCAGCCCCGCGAAAAGCGATACGACGACGGCGAAAATGATCCGCCCGGATCGCAATGCCAGCCAAAGAATGAGCAGGACGGCCGTCACGGTCAGAACTGTATTGAGAAGCGCGCCTTCGGCGACCGTTCCAAATTCCTCGTCCGCCATCGGCACCGAGCCGGTCAGGCGGATACGCACACCCCTGTCCGGCGTCAGCCCAAGCCCGCGCGCCGTCTCTCGAATGGTCTCGGAGGCTTCCTCCCCGGGTTGTAGCTCGCCGAAATCGAGGACCGGCTTTACCTCAATAAAGCGCCGCATGTCGGCCGGAGCCGGCTTCACGTTCGTCAGCAATTCGTCCCACGAGAACGTCGACGGCTTGCCCGCAAGCAGATCATCGATGGATCCGGCAAGAACAGTCAGCGGTTTTTCGTAGTCGGCCCACGCCGCACGGCCTTCCTCGACGCCACGCGGGACGAGCGACAGCGCCTTCGCGAGCCCATTGAGACTCGGATCGGCGGCGAGCGTTGCAAGCACCGGCTGCGCCTTGATCAAATTTTCGGTCGTTTGCTTGACTTCATCGAGCGACAGATAAAGCAGACCGTTCTTTTCAAAGAACGCCCCACCCTCGCGCCGGCGGACGGCTTCAAAGGGCTTCGGCGTCTTCGCGGACAGAGCGCTGAAAAGCTCTCGCGCCGCTTTCTCGGCAAGCTCCGGCGTCGCCCCATCAATCACGACATCAATCGTGTCCGTATGCTGGGGAAACGCCGCATCGAACTGCCGTTCGCGTTGCCGCCAATCGAGATTGGCGGAAATGAGCTGGCTGGTGTCCGTCGTAATTGCGAAATGCGTGGTGACGTAATTGATGGCGGCGGCCGTAAGCCCCAATGCGAGCACAATCGTCAGCCACGGAAAGCGCAGCGCCGCCTTCACGATCTGGGCAACCGTTCTTTCGATCATGCGGTCACCGGCGGAACCCGTCTTTCATGGCAAAGGTCGAAAACGTTCGTGGCATACCGCGCCGGACCATTGACTATTTAAGTGGAAGACTTCGCTGCTTATCAGATGCGCCGTGCTTGCGCACTTCACGCAGCGACTATGTTGCTTTTGAGACACGACGACGGCGACGCTTTTCGGCAGCACGTTGCCTTGAGTCCATATCGGCATATTTAGCGCGTAGAGTTGGGGTTTGAGAAACGGCGTGTTCTGGGCCGGCGCGCCACGCTCCGCGTTTGAAGCGGAGTTCAGGATTGCGGAAAACCGCGGTCGCGCATCGCAGAACGGGGGTTTCTGCATGAAAATAATTCTGGCGCAACCGCGTGGCTTTTGCGCGGGCGTTGTCCGAGCCATCGATATCGTGGAGCGCGCACTTGCCGCGCGCCAAGGGCCGGTCTACGTGCGCCACGAGATCGTCCACAATCGTTATGTCGTCGATAGCCTGAAGGCGAAAGGCGCGCGTTTCGTTGAAGACCTGGACGAAATCCCGTCCGATGCCGTCTCCATCTTCAGCGCTCACGGCGTTTCGCATGCCGTGGAGCAGGAAGCCGCGACCCGCAAGCTCAACGTCATTGATGCAACGTGCCCGCTCGTGACGAAGGTCCACAATCAGGGGCAGCGGTACGCCTCTCTCGGCCGCACCGTCATCTTCATCGGCCATGCGGGACACGCGGAAGTGGAAGGCACGCTCGGCCGAATCACCGGCCCCGTTCATCTCGTCGAAACCCAGGAAGATGTCCTGGGACTGGATATTCCGGACGACACTCCCGTCGCCTACATCACCCAGACCACGCTCAGCGTCGACGACACGCGCCAGACCATCGAGGCGATCAAGACCCGCTTCGGCGACGTCATCGGCCCCGAGACTCGCGATATCTGTTATGCCACCCAGAATCGGCAGACCGCCGTCCGCGATCTGTGCCGCCACGTCGAGGCCCTTCTGGTGGTCGGCGCGGCCAACAGTTCGAATTCCAACCGGCTGCGGGAAATCGGGGACGAATGCGGCCTCCCGAGCTATCTCGTCGCAGATGGAGGCCAGGTCGATCCAGCATGGCTTGCCGGAAAGGAAACCATCGGCATAACTGCGGGTGCTTCGGCCCCCGACGTCCTTGTTGATGACGTCATTGCCGCGTTAGCTAAGCTCGGACCGATCGAGATCGAAGCGCTGCAAGGCGTCGAAGAGAAGATGACATTCCGCCTGCCACGTGAATTGCTCGAGGCTTCGTGACCGCAAAACGAAGTCTCATCGAAAGAAGGAGCCCCAAGGGGTGGGAATTCCGCTAGACCAAGCATTGTCGATCGGCGCCTACGTGCTGAAGCAGCACCTCACGGGCCGCAAGCGCTATCCCCTCGTGCTGATGCTGGAACCGCTGTTCCGTTGCAATCTCGCGTGCGCCGGTTGCGGCAAGATCGACTATCCCGACAAGATTCTGAACCAGCGCATCTCGGTCGCCGACGCTCTCCATTCGATGGATGAATGCGGCGCGCCCGTCGTCGTCATGGCCGGCGGCGAACCCTTGCTGCACAAAGAGCTTCCCGAGATCGTCAACGGCGCGCTCGCCAAAGGCAAGTTCGTCACCGTCTGCACGAACGCGCTGCTGCTTGAAAAGAAGATCGATCTTTACAAGCCACATAAACGCTTCAACTGGTCGATCCATCTCGATGGCGACAAGGAGATGCACGACAAATCGGTGTGCAAGGCGGGCGTCTACGAACGCGCCGTCGAAGCCATCAAAGTCGCAAAGGCCAAGGGCTTCCGCACCAATATCAATTGCACGCTCTTCAGCGATGCCGAGCCGGAGCGTGTCGCCAAGTTCCTGGATGATGTGAAAGCCCTTGGTGTTGGCGGCATCACCATTTCGCCGGGCTACGCCTACGAGCGCGCACCGGATCAGCAGCACTTCCTCAACCGCACCAAGACGAAGCAGATCTTCCGCGATATCCTGAAGCGCGGTCGCGGCGGTCGGGCGTGGCCGTTCTTCCAGTCGGCTTTGTTTCTCGATTTCCTCGCCGGCAATCAGACGTATCAGTGCACGCCGTGGGGCAACCCGACACGCACCGTCTTCGGCTGGCAGCGTCCCTGCTACCTCCTCGGCGAAGGTTACGCCAAGACCTTCAAGGAACTGATGGAAGATACCGAATGGGACAAGTACGGCACCGGCAATTATGAAAAGTGCGCCGACTGCATGGTTCACTCGGGCTTCGAAGCGTCAGCCGTGGTCGATGCCGTCAAGCGCCCGTGGAAAATCGCAGCCGTGACATTGAAAGGCGTGAAGACGGACGGTCCGATGGCCCCCGACATTCCGCTGCACAATCAGCGCCCGGCCGAATTCGTCTTCTCGCGCCACGTCGAGACAAAACTAACCGAAATCGACCAGGCTGAAGCCGAGGCCCGGACCCAAAAGACGGTGGCAGCGGAGTAAACCGTTCATCGCCCGCCGGGTCGCCAACGCCGTTCGGATCAAATCCGGAAGCTGGCCCGGCTCCGACACCAGCGATCTCAGAACGCCTGCGATGTCGGGACTACCATCCGGCTTCAAACCGCCGACGGCCGCAGGTGGTAATCGCTGCACGGCCGTGTCGGCGATCACGCGCAACACCGCAAACGGCAGCGAATGCTCTCGCGCGATGCGGGCGACAACGTGACTTTCCATATCGACAGCCACGGCCCCGGTCGCTTCATGCGCGGCAGCTTTGGCCTTGACGTCTGCAATTGCTTTTGACGTACCAGCGACCACACCGCCAACCGCATCGGGCAGCGAAGCAAGCATTCGGCTGGACCAGCGTTCGTCTGCAGGAAACGATTGTCCCTCGCTGACGACCGACAAGCCGACGATACACGTTCCAGGCATCAATCCCGGCTGTAAGGCACCTGCAATTCCGAAGCTGACGATACCGCACGCGCCATCGGCAATTGCTCGCCCGATCAGGCTCGCAAGTCGCGCTTCATCGCCACCGCCGGCGACGGCAACGACGCCCTCTGAACGCTCCGCGATGCGCGCCTCGGCTTTGAGACCGGTTGCAGCAATCACGATCCCGCGAGGATGCACAGCTCACATCCCGACGAGAACCGACTTGGTATTGGCCGCCTTGAGATTGCGGTAGCGCGCCAAAGCCCAGAGCGGAAAAAATTTCGAGTAGCCGTGATAGCGAAGATAGAAAACACGCGGGAAGCCCGTGGCGGTAAATCGTTCTTCGCCCCAGAAGCCATCCTGGCCCTGATGCGACGCGAGATACGCGACGCCTTTCTTGACCGCTGGATGATCGACCTCTCCCGCCGCCATCAATCCCATCAGCGCCCACGCCGTTTGCGAAGCGGTACTCGGCGCCGGTTCATAACCCTTGTAGTTGAGCCGATAACTCTCGCCGTCCTCGCCCCAACCACCGTCCTCGTTTTGAATAGAGAGCAACCAGGCGACGGCCTTGCGCATTGTTGCCGACGAGGGATCGACGCCTGCCACATTGAGCGCACAAAGCACGGACCACGTGCCGTAGATGTAGTTCATACCCCAGCGGCCGTACCAACTGCCGTCTTTCTCCTGGTCGCGTTCGAGGTATGCGATCGCCTTGTCGAGCACTGCGCTTTGACCGCGTCGCTCGCCGAGCTGCGCCAGCATTGAAACGCAGCGCGCCGAGACGTCGGCCGTCGGCGGATCGAGCAGAGCACCGTGATCCGAGAACGGAATCTGATTCAAATACTCGTAGCTGTTGTCGGCATCGAACGCGCCCCATCCGCCGTTCTTACTCTGCATGCCGACGATCCACTCACGCGCCCGGGCGATCGGCTCGCGATAGACGTCCCCATGATCCGGAAACCGTGCGCCCGCCCGATCCATCGCCATCGCGACGACCGCTGTATCGTCTGTGTCGGGATAATGCGGATTGGCATATTGAAACGCCCAGCCGCCCGGCCGCACGCCCGGCCGCGATGCCGCCCAGTCGCCGACCGTATCAAGAATTTGCAGCGGCTTTAGCCAGCTCAAGCTACGATGGACGCTGGCGTCCGCCTCCGCGCCACCCGTTTCCAGCAACGCATGCGCCGCGAGCGCGGTATCCCAGACCGGCGATAAACAGGGCTGGCAATACGCCTCGTCCTCTTTGATCACGAGCAGCTTTTCGATCGAACCGTGCGCCGTGATGTAATCCGGATGACTGCTGCCATACCCAAGGGCGTCATAGACCAGCAGCGCATTGACCATCGCCGGAAAGATCGCACCGAGCCCATCCTCTCCGTTGAGACGCTCGGCGATGAAGACGACCGCCTTATCGATCGCCTTCCTGCGCAACGATTTCGGAAACGCCGGCTCGGAGAACCGAAGAATACGATCGATGCCGCCAAAAATCTGGGACCACGGAAACTTCTGATGCGGACCTTTCGGCCAAGTTCGCACCTGCTCCGGCGGCGTCGAGAAAAGCTCGGGAATTCCGACGCCTTTCGGATTTCGCGCCTTCGGCTTGAGTGCGTTGAGCACCGTCAGTGGAATGAGCACCGTACGCGCCCAGTAGGAAATTTTGTCGATGTGGAACGGGAACCAGCGCGGCAGATGCATGATCTCGACCGGAATAACCGGCACGCCTGACCACGGAATGGCGCCGAAAAGAGCCAGCAGATTGCGCGTAAAGACGTTGCTGTGCGAAGCCCCGCCGCGCGACAAAATCCAGAGGCGCGCCTTCCTCATATGCGGCGCGTCGGGCGAGTCCCCGATCATCTTCAGTGCATAATATGCCTTGACCGAAGCGCTGATGTCCGACGCGCCATCGCGGAACAACGGCCA
>DATLJG010000267.1:0-18176 GCA_035538995.1 Hyphomicrobium sp.
CTTTGTACCGTAGCGGTTGCGGCCACTGATGGGATCCGGCCAAATGCGCTCATCACCGCCCGAAGCCAGAATGAGCGAGACAGAGGCACGCAGATTGCCATTGCTCGCCAGTTGTGTGGGAAGAACGGATTTCGCTACTGCCTTCATTTGCGCTGTAGACATCGCCACCCCAAAAAATGAATGCCCCGAATTTCGGCTTTGCTACTTACGCGAACCTGTCGCTCGCGAATCACAAGCATTTCCTGCGCGTTAGCTAACGTGCCGGCGCCCATCCCGAAAGCCAAAACGCCCACTCGGACCTCACCGTCGCACCGGCTGTAATCAACGGGCGAGGCATAAGGGTTATCCCGGATCACCGATCGCGGCGCGCTCTGCGCGGGCTTTGGGAAACCGCAAGCCTTTTTCGATGCGCGCATCTTGCCCGGAAACCGGCAGCGCGACGGCGAGTTGTTAGGGAATCGGAAACAGGAGGTTTCATGAAAACAATTACGCAAGCCGTCTTGGCTGCCGCAGGCGGTCTGATGCTGGCAGCAACGAGCGCGTCCGCCGCCATTGTCTGCAATGACGATGGGGATTGCTGGCATGTCCGTGGACAGCCCACGTATGGGTCCGACTTAAAACTTCACGTTCATCCGGATCACTGGAAATGGCGGCACGGCGACAGCCACCATCGTTGGCGCGAACATGCCGGCCGTGGCTATTGGCGCAGCGGTGTCTGGGTCGACATCCACTAACGGCAAAATGCCGCTGCATGGGCTTCACCGTCCGTGCAGCGGTATTGCTTGAGGTCGCTTCGTGCTTCGTTTCAACCGTTGCGGCGGGCTTTGCCGGATGTGGCCGGTTGTTCCCAACCAAATACCGACCGGCCTCCGAATTCGGCCGTTCGCGCAAGCTCATTCTGAATATGTTCGGAAAGCGGCGGTCCCGACGCGATATTTTCGAGACGACGCGCTTGCTCATCCAGACGCCGCAGCGCGCCGAGAGTCACCTCGTTTCCGAGTTTGGCGCGTTGAACCGCACCCTTGAGAACGGTGATGGTTTCGTCATAAACGCGCGTCGCGACCGGGAACGGGTGCCGGTCCTTGCCGCCATGCGCCAGCGAGAAGCGTGCTGGATCGCGAAACCGATAGGGTGCGCCGTGTACGATCTCCGCCACCATTGCCAGCGACTGCACCGTGCGTGCGCCGACCCCCGGCATCAACAAAAGATCCGGAAAATCGACGGGGCCACGGTCCGCTGCCGCGGCGAGCGTGCCGTGCAGACGGCGGATGAAAACGTCGCTCGGGCGGACGTCATGGTGTGCGGGCATTATGAGATGCGGCAACGACAGCTGGCCGGACGATTTGCCAGAGATGACGACAAGTTCTTCAACGATCCGATCGGGTCCGAGGTCATGGAATAAATTCAACTGAGCCGAGCGCGATCCCTCGGCGCGGCGGTCCGTAAGATTGATGATGTTGCCCTGATCGGGGCCATCGATCGCGGCGTGCGGTTCATCGACGAAACTTGTCAGCGATTCCGAATGCCAATGATAGCGCCGCGCTTGGCGCTTCTTATCGTTCATGCCCTGCTGCACGACGGTCCACTTGCCATCACAGGTGACGAAGAAACCGTGCAAGTAGAGATCGAAGCCGTCTTGAAGTGCGGCACTGTCGACTTTGGCGACCAGGCGGCTGGCGCGCGTTAGCTTGTCTGAATCAAATCCGACGCGCATTCCGAGCGCGTCGAGTTCCTCCGGCGTCCGGCGCGAATGACGGCCACGGCCGCCGCAAACGTAGATGCCAAGCTCGTCACCTCTTGATTGCAAGCCGCGTTTCATCGCGCCGATGACGCTCGTCGTTATGCCTGACGAGTGCCAGTCCATGCCCATGACGGCGCCGAACGACTGAAACCAGAACGGATGCGCCAACCGGCTTAGAAATTCATCGCGCCCATAGTGATGAACAATGGCTTCGCAGATGACGGCGCCCAGTGCCGACATACGGTTTGCCAGCCACGCCGGGACGCGCCCGCCATGCAAAGGAAGATCAGCGCTTCCTGTTCGCCGCACCATGATTTCTCACATAGGTGCTTCGCAGCGCCAAGGCGAGGCTCAATTCGAGCAAGCGGCACAAGACGAGGTCGTTATTCCGGGAACAGCGCGCCGCGGGGGCGCGTTGCTCGCCAAAGACCAAGAGGAGCCGCCTTATGAAACCCGTTTGCATGGCCATCGCCGCTGTCGCGCTGTTTGCTGTTGGACCAGCTTTCGCGGAAGAGCCCAATCCGCCGGCAAATACCGCGGGTACGTCCGGCGTTACTGCAAAGCCCGGCAAAGTGGGGCCCGGCAGCGAAAATAATGCCAAGGTTTCGCCCACTTCGCCCTCGATGACATCGCCGCCGCCGCCAGATCTTCCTGCCGGATCATCGTCGGGCGCGAGTTCGGGAAGCAGCGGTGCAGCAGGTGGCGCGGGCACCAGTCAGCCGGAGACACCCGAAGCGCACTCGCCAGCGCGCTAGCGTCCTCATCTTTCCGCATTCGAATAGCGCCGAGCTTGGCGCAACGCCTTGCCCGTCTCTGAACCGCATGTAACGGAATCAATGCATTGAGCCCCGCGCCAATTGATTTGGCCGGGGCTTTATTTTTGCTGGAACCAATTCGGCGTGCTCATCGTATTCTTCATACCATGGCTGCACTTCCCCCTCGGTGCGTCCCCCCTGCCATGGCGAACCGAACACCCTGGCTTCCCCCCGGCCGGGGTGTTCCCTTATGATCTGGTGCAATTCACCAACGACTGAGGGGAATCCGTGGCCCGACTGACGCTCGCGCAAATTCGACATCGTTATCTGGTCGAAATCCGGCCGCTCGACGCGGAAACCGAAGCCGCGCTCAGGGTCGACCCGCGCCCCGGCGCCAAAGCCATTCTGGAAGCAATCGCACGGCGGCGTTCGGACAATCGCGCCGAAGGCCAGCGCCTGCGAAAGTTATTGCGCTATGAAACGGCACTTTGGAAATCGGGGCTGCAGCACATCGCAGGTGTCGACGAAGCGGGCATGAGCCCGCTTGCCGGACCCGTCTCGGCGGCGGCCGTCGTATTTGCAGAAGGGACGCGAATTCCGGAGGTCGATGATTCCAAAAAACTCGATGCCGCGACTCGCGAACGGCTCGCCGGCGAAATCAAGCGCACGGCGATCGCGTGGTCCGTCGGGTTCGCCGAAGTCGGCGAGATCGATACGATCAATATCTATTGGGCGGGACTACTCGCAATGCGCCGTGCCGTCGAAGGTCTCGGCGTTCGTCCACAGCATGTTCTGATCGACGCGCGACGCATCAGAGATCTGGATGTTCCTCAGCAGGCCATCGTCAAGGGCGACGCCAAGAGCCTGACGATTGCCGCCGCCTCCATTTTGGCCAAGACCGCGCGCGACGCGCTGATGCACGACCTCGATCGGACATACCCCGGTTACGGATTTGCGAAGCACAAGGGCTATCCGGTCCGATCGCACTTGGCGGCGCTCGCCAAACTCGGCGCGTGTCCCATTCATCGCCAATCATTCGCACCGGTACGGCAAGTTTTGAATTTGCCGCCATTGCCGCCTTGGCCGAGCCAAACCCTGACGACGGCGGCTGAGCAACTTTAGACGAGGCCTTCGTGCTTCAGTGCGACCTGGACGGTCGGCTGCAACTGATGGTCACGATAAATGTTGCCCGATAAATTGCGTGATGGCGCAAACTCCGCGTGCTGCCGCGCATGCTCCTGCCAATTCGGCGACAATAGGAGACAGCCCCGATGACCATCGAAGCGTCTGCTCCGCGTCTTTCCTATACGACGACTTCAGGTTCGAGCCCGTGGGCGACCTATCTGGCGCAGATCGATCGCGTGACGCCCTATATCGGCCGTCTTGGACGTTGGGTCGAAACGCTCAAACATCCGAAGCGTGCGCTCATCGTCGATATTCCGATCGAGATGGATGATGGCACCGTACGCCACTTCGAAGGGTTTCGCGTTCAGCACAATCTTTCACGCGGTCCGGGCAAGGGCGGCGTTCGCTTTCATCCGAGCGTGACGCTCGAAGAGACGATGGCGCTGGCCGCATGGATGACGATCAAAACGGCGGCGATGGACTTGCCATTCGGTGGCGCCAAGGGCGGCATCCGTGTCGATCCGCAAAAGCTGTCGCGTCACGAGCTGGAAAAACTCACGCGCCGCTATACCAGCGAGATCGCGATCGTCATCGGACCCCAGCGCGATATTCCGGCGCCCGACGTCAATACCAATGCGCAGGTGATGGCGTGGATGATGGATACCTTCTCGATGCGCGCGGGATTTACCGCGACCGGTGTGGTGACCGGAAAGCCCGTTCATCTTGGCGGTTCGCTCGGCCGGGTGAAGGCGACGGGTCGCGGCGTCTATGTCACCGGACGAGAGGCGGCGCAGCGTCTGGGCCTCAATCTCGAAGGCGCCCGCGTCGCCGTTCAAGGCTTCGGCAATGTTGGATCGGCCGCCGCAGAGCTGTTCGCGGTCGCGGGTGCCAAAATCGTCGCGGTGCAAGATCAATGGGGAACGCTGATCGACGATGGGGGTGTCGCGGTCGATGCGCTTCTCCAGCGCCATGTCGCTGGCGAAGGCGTCGGCGGAACGCCCGAGAACAACGACGCATTCTGGGACGTTCCCTGCGACATCCTCATTCTTGCGGCCCTTGAAAGCCAACTAACGGCGGATCGGGCGCGGCGAATAAAAGCGAAGCTGGTGCTTGAGGGCGCGAATGGCCCGACGCTTACGGTTGCCGACGACATTCTCGCTGATCGCGGTGTTCTGATCGTGCCGGACATTATTTGCAACGCCGGCGGCGTGACCGTCAGCTATTTTGAATGGGTGCAGGATTTTTCGAACTTCTTTTGGAAGGAAAGTGAAATCAACGCGCGGCTCGATACGCTTTTGGTCGAGGCTCTGCGGAAAGTCTGGCTGTATGCCGACAAGAACGGCCTCTCGCTTCGCACGGCGGCCTACGTCCTGGCCTGCGAACGCATCCTGACAGCTCGAGAGGAACGGGGCCTGTACCCGTAAGCGGCCGGCAACGCCGAAAAAGGTGTCGATGTTTGCCTGTCTTGCCGATATGCAGGCGCCATGACATCAGACGGCGATTTCGAAATTTTTCTTGTCTCGGTACCGGGCCTCGAGGCCGCACTCTGCGGAGAAGCCAAGGAGCGCGGCTTTGCCACTCCCAAAGCGGTGCCGGGCGGCGTGGTCGTGCGTGGAGGTTGGCCCGACGTCTGGCGCGCCAACCTCGAATTGCGCGGCGCAAGCCGGATTTTTGCGCGCATTGAATCGTTTCGCGTGTCGCATCTGGCGCAACTCGACAAGCGGGCGCGCCGGGTGGCGTGGAGCACCGTCTTGCGGCCCGACGTTGCGTTCCGCGTCGAAGCGTCCTGCAAAGGTTCACGCATCTATCATTCCGGTGCAGCGGCGCAAAGGATCGAAACCGCGATCCGCGAAGAACTCGGCGCACCCTTCGCGCCCGAGGCCGACGTCTGCATCAAGGTGCGTATCGAAAATGATATTTGCACGCTAGCAGTCGATACGTCCGGCGAACTGCTGCACAAGCGCGGCCATAAGCAAGCCGTCAACAAAGCTCCGATGCGAGAAACGCTGGCGTCGCTCTTTCTGCGCCAGTGCGGCTATGATGGGCGCGAGCCGGTCGTCGATCCAATGTGCGGCTCGGGAACATTCGTCATCGAGGCAGCTGAGATCGCCGCCGGACTGAAGCCCGGCCGATCGCGGCACTTCGCATTCGAGCAACTTGCGACATTCGATGAGGCGGCGTGGAAAAAAATGCGCGCCGGGGGCCAAGCCACTCCCCACAACTTCCGCTTTCATGGAAGCGATCGCGATGCGGGCGCCATTCGCATGAGTCGTGACAACGCAGCGCGTGCCGGTGTCGCGGCGATGACAGACTTCGAGACCCATACGGTCAGCGATCTCGTTGCTCCCGAAGGAGCGCCGGGCCTTGTTATCGTCAATCCGCCTTACGGAGATCGGATCGGCGACAAAGCGCGTCTGCAGTCGCTCTATCGCGCGCTTGGGCAGACGCTGCTCACGCGCTTTTCCGGATGGCGCGTCGGTTTGATTACGAGTGAGGCTTCGCTCGCGAAAGCGACGGGCCTTCCATTCGGAAAGCCCGGCGCTGCTGTTTCTCATGGCGGCTTGCGGGTGACGCTGTACATAACCGCTCCGCTCACGTGAGTGCTTCGCGTCTACGCTTCCTTCTCCGGCTCTTGCAAAGAGTCCGCTGGCCCGAAGAATTCATAGTGGATGCGATCTGACGGCACGCCGCTTCGTGCGAGAGAATTGACGAATACGCGCAAGAATTCCGTCGGTCCGCAGAGATAAAGGTCCGCCTGATCCAGCGGCGTATTCTTCTGCAGCCAATCGATCGTGATGAAGCCGTTGGCGTCGTGCGTCTTGCCGAGTTCGTCGCCTGTTTGCGGATTGCTATAGAAGGTTGCGATCGACGTACGGCCGTGCACCTTGGCCAGTCCTTTCAGATGATTGCCCATGGCGTGCGTTTCGCTATTCAGCGTGCCGTGAACGAAGTGCGTTTCGAGCTCCGGATGACGCTTGGCAATCGTTTCCGCCATGCTGACGAGAGGTGTCAGACCGACTCCGCCTGACAGCAGCACGACAGGGCGTGGCGGTGCATCCGCCAGAAAAAAGTCACCTGCTGGCGGCGTTGCTTCCAATTCCGTTCCGACTTTGACGACATCGTGCAGGAAGCGCGATCCACCCTGGCCATCCGCCTCGCGTTTAACGGAGATCCGATAAAATTCTCCATTGGGCGCGCAAGAAATCGAATAGTTGCGCTTCATCTGAAGTCCTTCAGCGGCCGTGAAGCGGAAGGTCAGATACTGACCCGGCTTGTGGGGCATCACCGGGCCACCATCGGCAGGTTTCAGAATAAAGGATGTGATGATCGCGCTTTCGCGGATTTTCTCGGCGACAACGAACTTGCGCCATCCCGTCCAGCCGCCATCGATCTCAGCGATCTCGTCTCGAATGGCCTTTTCGCGTGCCTTCAAAATTTCCGCGAGGAACCAGTAGGCCTCGCCCCACGCGCCCAGGACTTCCTCAGTCGCCGCGTCGCCGAGGACTTCAGCAATCGCACCGAGCAATGCGTTCGCAACAAAGGGATAGTGTTCGGGCCGGATATCGTAGCCAATATGCTTCTGCGCAATCCGCTCGACGACCGGAAGCAACGCACCGAGATTGTCGATATTCTGCGCGTAGGCCAGGATGGCGCCGGCCAACGCATGCACCTGCTTTCCATCGCCACCCTGATTAGCCTGGTTGAACAACACCCTGATGTGTTCATCCTTGAACATGCGCGCGTACATAACTTTGGTGATGGTGGCACCGTGGATTGCCAAAGCGGGTACTGTCGCTTTGACGCACGCGATCGTTTCCGCGGAAAGCGGCTTCTGCATTGCTCTTGCTCCTTTTGGGGGACTTTAACTTGGACGTAGCGACTGATTGGTCAGCAGCGTCGGTGGCGCGGCGCTAACGGTGAAGATTTTCGAAACAAACTGGAGTGAGCGACGGCGCGATCGGCAACCGACGCGGTCGAGAACCAGCACTCAACGATTTTAGCGGGACCGATCATTGGCACCCTCTGGACATGCCCACCCAACGCTCAACTTATGATCTTAAAGATGCACGCGTCGTGCATCTTATCTATCAGGCAAGACGCCGCACGGGCATTCCCCTTATTGACGTGCCGCATGAACTGACCGCACACCCATCCTCTCCATTCAATCATTTCCTAAATCTGCAGACGCATCATCGATGGATATCAACGCGGCGCGGACGTTTCTCGAAATCGTCAAGACGGGCAGCTTTGCCAATGCCGCGGCCAGTCTGCATATCACTCAGACCGCAGTTGGCGCGCGCATTCGCGTGCTCGAGCAGGAACTGGGGCAAGCACTTTTCGTGCGTCACAAGACCGGCGCGCAGTTGACGTTGCCCGGCCAGAAATTTCTGCGTTTCGCAATCAGTCTTGTTTGTCTGTCCGAGCAGGCCGTTCGCTCGATCGCGCTTCCGCAGGGGCGTGAAATCGTCGTTGCGATCGGTGCCGAACTCAGCATTTCCAGCCCTCTCATACCCGAGTGGTTGAAGTGGATGCATCAGCACTGTCCGGAGTTTGCGCTGTCGGCGCGTATCGACAGCGCCGACCGTCTCATCGATTGCATCCAGGACGGCACGCTTGATGTCGCCATCCTCTATGACGCTCCCCGGCGGACCGGTCTGATCGCCGAATTGCTCTTCGAAGAAAAACTTGTTCTGGCGCGAAGCAGCCTTTCAAACGGCGAAGGACTTGCGGACCATGTGCACATTGATTGGGGCGATGATTTCGAACACGCATTTCGTGCGTCATATCCAGCGACCGAAACGTCGCCGATCGCCATTAGCTACGGACCGCTGGCGCTCGATTACATTCTTGCGGTCGGTGGGACTGGGTATTTTCGACGCGGCTTTATCCGGCCGTACCTTGAGGATGGCCGTCTCTCCCTTGTGACAAACAGTCCGGAATTTTCGTATTCAGCCTATGCCGTTCATTCCACGGCGGCGGACGAGAGCGTCATCGCGCGCGTCCGTGAAGGGCTTCGGGCTGCGACCGTTTCGATCGCCTTTTAGTCAGCCGCGCAAAACCAAAAATTTTGCTGAGATCCAGCAATAATATGTTTTTGCGCTGCACCAATCTTTATGTCACCTCAACGCGCTCAAGGGCGCAGCCTTCCATCCACGCGCCTTTTTCCGAGGTCCGCTCCCGCGCGACTTCGGCCGCAAGGTTCGCACATCCATGTCGTCTTCGAACCCAGCCTATTGCTGGCGATATCGTCCTTTTCTCTTCGACAACCAAAAATTATTATTTTCGCTTAGCAGCTATTTGGCATGCGTGTTGACGCTCGGGATAGCGTTTGCCGCGTGTCTGCCCCGGCCGTGGTGGGCGATTCTCACCGTCTATGTCACTGCACAGCCCATGTCCGGCGCATTCCGGCCGAAGGTTTCCTATCGCCTCGCCGGGATTCTTCTCGGCGCAGCCGTCGCGGTCGCCGTCGTACCCAATCTTCAGAACTCGCCGGAGCTGCTTGTGCTTTGCCTGGCGACTTGGACCGGGTTCTGCATCTATCTGGCCGTCCTCGACCGAACGCCCCGCGCCTTTCTGTTTCAGATGGCGGGCTTCAGCGCCGCAGTTATCAGCTTTCCGTATCTCGACGATCCGGGACACATCTTCACGTCAGCGATTTCCCGCGTCGAGGAGATGGCAGTCGCCATTGCGAGCGTCACGATCGTCCATACCCTGCTGCAGCCGTGGAGCGTCAAACCCGTCATCCGTGATCGGGTGAACGCCTTCCTGGAGCATGCCGCCAGCTGGTGCGATGGAGCGCTCGATTCGCGACACCGAAATCTCACCTACGCGGCGCGGCAACGTTTGGCGGCCGATGTCACCGAGGTCGGGATTCTCGCTACCCATCTCCCGTTCGACACGAGCAACGGATTGCGGACGCGGACGTTGGTGCACACGCTGCAACGGCGGCTGGCAGCCCTCATTCCGCTGGCGTCCGCCGCCGGTCAACGGCTCGACCTGCTCGGCGGTGCCGAGCGGTTGGCCCCCGACGTTCTGGCGCTCGTCACTCGTGCCCGAAGCTGGCTCACGGACGCGCACGGCCGGGACATCGACGAGCAAGCGGCAGAAGGTCAGCGCCTCGTAGACCGCGCCCGCACATTATCGCGGACATACAGTCGCGATTCCAATTGGCGTGCGCTGGTCTCAGCCAGCCTCATCGAACGCATTGCGGAGTTCGTGGAGGCGATGCGCGATGCCCGCCTTCTCGCGGGCTTGCTCGGCGGCGTTCCTGGAACTTACGTGGGCCTGCGTCTTGAGGACAAGCCGCTGCCGATCGCGCGTAACACCAGCATGGCGGTCTTGGCCGGTGTCGCGACTGCCGCTGCGGTCATGCTCTATTGTGCGATCTGGATTCTGCTTGCTTGGCCGGCGGGTTCCGCGACTGCCGCCTTTGCGGCCCTCATTACGTGCTCTTTCGCAACGCAGGAGGATCCGGCACCCGTCATCGGCCGCTACCTCGTCGCGACGCTCATCACGTTCCCGATTGCCGCAATCTACATGTTCGTCATGCTGCCCTACGTAGATGGCTATCTTGAGCTTTGTGTCGCGCTGGCGCCGGCCCTGATCGGCATCGGATATATTCAAGCCGACCCCGCGCGATCGAGCGCCGCGCTTCCGATGTTCTCGTGTCTGATCGTTGGCCTCGGCTTCCTCGATGCCTTCCGGCCGGATTTTGAAGAGTTCGTCAATACCGGGATCGCCCAGGTCATGGGGATCATCATTACTATTGCGGTCACACGCATGTTCCGCTCGGTTGCGGTCGGCTGGAGTGTGCGCCGGATCATTCGGACGCAGTGGCACGAACTCGAAATGCTAGCAAAGGCGCGTGGCGAGCCGGATTTCGGCCGCTGGACGGGACTTGCTTTGGACCGCCTCGGCCAAATCGCCGGACGCTTGGCATTGGTCGATGAAAGCGATGTGCTGCACACGGCCGATGGACTCGCGGACATCAGGCTCGGTCGCAATATCCTGCATCTGCGGCGCGCCGCCGAAGTCACACACGGAAGCGCTGCGGAGGCGGTCGACAAGCTGCTTGGCGCGGTGGCGGATTTGTTTCGCAAGCGCAGAAAGCAAGGCGTGCATCTCGATGCCGATCCCGCCGTGCTGGAGGCTCTCGATAACGCTATTGCGGTCATTCCGACGATCGAGCATGACGCGCGCCGCCATCAAGCGATGCTGGCCGTCATCGGCATGCGCTGCAATCTCTTCCCCGGAATTGGAGAAACGAAAGTTGCCGCTGCATGATCGATGAAATTCAAATCTTTGGCGTTTACGTCCCCGCCGCTCTCGCTTGGGCCTCGCTCGCGGCTCTGATCGCCTATGTCACGCGGCCGTTTCTTCACCGGCTGCCCCTGCACCGCTTCAACTGGCATCCGGGACTCCTGGATCTCGCGCTTTTCGCAATCTTCTGGTGGGGCCTGGCGACACTGGCAGATGCCCACGTTTTACCTGCGGAACTTCCCTTGCGATGACGTCAATGGCATGGACACGAACGTTAGGCACACTTATCCTGGTGGCTGTCATCCTCCTGGTGATGCAAGTCCTGTGGCAGCGCTACCAAGTCGAGCCCATCACGCGTGACGGCAAAATACGCGCTGATATCGTTCATGTTGCCACCGACGTTGCCGGCCTGATTACCGAAGTACGTGTTCGCGACAATGAGTATGTCAACAAAGGACAAGTGCTCGTCGTCATGGACCAACCCCGCTATGAACTCGCTCTTGAGCAAGCGCAGGCCGAAGTCGAGAGTCAGCAAGCGGTTCTGGCTCAGGCCGAGCGGGAAGATCGCCGCAATCACGCGATGTCCACTCTCGTCGCAACGGAAGTTGTCGAACGTGGCCGGGCACGTGTCGAAGAATTGAAGGCGACGCTCTCCAAGGCAACCGCGGCGCGAGATCTTGCAAAGCTCAATCTTGAGCGCACAGCCGTGCGTGCTCCGATAGGTGGTTATGTCTCCAACATGACGTTGCAGGCCGGCGTTTATATGTCCGCCGGCGCGACGGTCGCGGCGCTCGTCTACAAGCAATCGACACGCATCGAAGGGTATTTCGAGGAGACGAAGATCCCGGCTATTCATATCGGAGATCGAGTCGTCGCGCATTTGATGGGCGTCGCTGATCCTATCCGGGGCCACGTCGAAAGTATTTCCGCAGGCGTCGCAGATCGCGAGCGAAGCGACAACGGACCGGCGCTCGCGAACGTCAATCCGTCGTTTTCGTGGGTTCGACTTGCGCAACGTATTCCGGTTCGCATCGCAATCGACTCCGTGCCTGATGGCGTGCGTTTGATCGTCGGCCAAACAGCAACAGTCGAAGTCTTGCCGCGTCTGGGTGATGTTTCCGTGCACCGGAGCTTTCCGTGGTGACGGGCAGCCGCATCCTCGCCGCCGGCGTGGCTTTGCTCGCCGCAGGCTGTGCTCCCGTTGGACCGGATTATCACCTGCCTTCGCAGGCCACGATCAACGCGCCGGAGGCGCAAGGGCACTTCGTTTCGCGCCGAACCGGCACAGCGAATGATGCTCCCGATGGTCCGTGGTGGCGACTTTATAAGGATGATCGGCTCGCGACCTACGTGCAGAATGCTTTCGTCGCGAACACCGATCTGCGCATTGCGGAAGCCAATCTGGAACGCACCCACGCGCTCTTTGCTGAGGCTAAAACGGCGCGGGAGATCAACGGCTCGGCGAACTTCGACACAAGCTATGTGCAGCAATCCGCCGAAGCCTATCTGAGCCATACCAAGCCGCCCGACCATCAAATCTATAACACCGGCATCGCGCTCAATTACGATCTCGATCTGTTCGGCGGCATTCGTCGCGGCATCGAGGCCGCTGCCGCAGACGACCAAGCCGCCATCGCCGCTCACGATCTCGTCCGCATCAACGTGGCCGCCGACACGACCCGCGCCTTTGCCGACATCTGCAACGCCGGCAACGAGCTGAAGTCGGCGCGCCGGACGTTGGACGTTCAGAAAAAGACGATCGAATTGACGCGCACGCTCGTTGCTCACGGCCGCGCCGCCAGCTTCGACATCGATCGACAAGAGGGACTTTACGAAGAGCTCCAAGCGCGCGTTCCTCTGCTTCAGGCGCGCCAACTCAATGCTGCATATCGCCTGACGACTTTGATCGGCCAGCCTCCGGAGCGTTACGACCGCGCACTTCTCAAGTGCGCCGAACCGCTCCAGCTTGCCTCGTCGCTTCCTGTCGGTGACGGTGCGGCCCTGCTGAGACGAAGACCGGATATCCGCGCGGCTGAACGCCGTCTCGCGGCATCCACGGCGCGAATTGGCGTTGCGACGGCAGAACTTTATCCGGACATCAAACTGACGGCCTCGATCGGGTCGCAAGGCGGGATTTCCGATGCTTTCTCGCCGTTGACCAACCGTTTCGGTGTCGGCCCGACGATCAACTGGAACGTCAATCGCAACGTGGCCCGCTCACGGATCGCGGCGGCGGAGGCGCAGACAAAGGCAGACCTGGCAACATTCGATCGGACCGTTCTCGTTGCCCTTCGCGAGACGGAAACGGCTCTGACCAACTATGCCTATGACCTCGATCGGCTGCATAACCTCAAGCGGGCGCGAGACCGTGCGGCCGTCGTCGATCGCGACGCACGTAAACTTTGGCGCGGCGGAAACATCGATGCGCTGGCGACACTGGATGCCGACCGCAGCCTTGCTGCGGCCGAACAAGCCTACGCCGCCGCCAAAACACGTCTGAATGTGGATCAGATCGCGATTTTCCTGGCGCTCGGCGGCGGGTGGCAAACAGCGGCTCCGCCTGCGCAAGTGGCGCTCGGGCCGACGACGACAAGCCAAACACCCTGATAGCGCGCAGAAATTTGCTGGCAAGCGGCTGCTTCACCAATCCGCTTCACCGAAGCTTGAATAAGCTCAGCACTTCTTCTTTGTTCGCAGGCGCAGCATCGAGGGATAGCGTCACTCTCAGGTTAACGCAAACTTGAGAGGCAGATATGTCCGTCACCACTCTAACGCGCAGGTCGGCGATTGCCGCCGCGTTCGGCCTTGGAATCGCGGGATTGGCCGGTCACGCACCCTCCGCATCGGCAAAAGACATTACGCTCCTGAACGTTTCCTACGATCCAACTCGCGAGCTGTATGCGGCCTACGACAAAGCTTTCTCCAAGTATTGGAAGGCGAAGACGGGCGACGACGTCACCATTAGGCAATCACATGGCGGATCAGGCAAGCAAGCCCGCGCCGTCATCGACGGCCTTGAAGCCGACGTCGTAACCCTTGCACTCGCTGCCGACGTTGACGCCCTTCACACGAAGGGCGACCTCATCAAAGCCGACTGGATCAAGAAATTCGCCGACAATTCGGCGCCGTACACATCAACGATTGTCTTCCTGGTCCGCAAAGGCAACCCGAAGGGCATCAAGGATTGGCCGGATCTGGTCAAGAATGGCGTCGAGATCATCACGCCGAACCCGAAAACATCGGGTGGTGCGCGATGGAATTACCTCGCAGCTTGGGGCTATGCGCTGAAGCAGACTGGCGGCAACGAGGAGAAAGCCAAGGAATTCGTCAGCCAGATCTACAAGCATACGAAAGTCCTCGATTCCGGCGCACGCGGATCGACAACGACATTCGTCGAGCGTGGCATTGGCGACGTTCTTCTGGCTTGGGAAAACGAAGCCCATCTGGCTCAGAAAGAATTTGGCGAAGACAAGTTTGAAATCGTAACGCCGTCGATTTCCATTCTTGCCGAGCCGAATGTCGCCGTCGTCGACAAGGTCGTCGACAAACGTGGAACACGCGCCGTCGCCGAAGCCTATCTGGAACACCTTTACAGCCCGGAAGGCCAGGAGATCGCTGCTGAGAATTTCTATCGGCCGCGCGATCCAAAGGTCGCTGCCAAATATGCCGGCCAGTTCGGCCAAGTGAAGACATTCACGATTGACGATGTCTTCGGCGGCTGGACGAAAGCCCAGAAAGAGCATTTCGCCGACGGCGGCATCTTCGATCAGATCTACACGCCTGGCGACAAGAGTTAAGTTCCATTCGAATACACATTTCGTGCGCCGCCCGTCCGAGACATAGGACATACCGGGGGGTACTGCAGACGGGCGGCGCACGATCCTTCTCTCACTCACGAGGTCCACAATGATGTTCTGTCGAGAAAGCTGTAGGGCGCACCGCCCTCGCCAATAGCATTCAACGCACGGTTCGCTCGCATCCACCGTCGCAATCGAACCGATGCCGATCCTATCGAACAGACATCATCCAAGGACGACTTCCATGCCTACGACTCTCATTATTCCCGGACTTAAATCGAGCGGCCCGACGCACTGGCAAACCTGGCTCGAACACCGCGTCGCCGGCAGCATTCGCATCACCCAACGTGATTGGAACGATCCACATCTTCCCGATTGGTCGAGCCGCATCCGCAGTGAGATCGCACGCGCTCCGGGCTCGATTTTCATCGTTGCTCATTCCTTTGGAGCGTTAGCGGCGGTCCAGGCAGCAAGCGACCACGCAGAAAGGATTACCGGAGCGCTTCTCGTCGCGCCCGCCGATCCGGAAATTTTTGGCGTGGCGGAATTTCTGCCGACAAAACCTCTGGGATTTCCGGTCATCGTCGTCGCGAGCGCCAACGATCCCTGGATGCCACTCGAACACGCCGAACGATGGGCACGCAATTGGGGCGGCGAGTTCGTCAATCTCGGTGATGCCGGCCATATCAACGCCGAGGCCGGCTTTGGCCCGTGGCCCGAAGCTCTGACGATGCTCGAGCGCTTGCGGCGCGCCGCTGAGTTTCGCACGGCGTCCGAGCGGCTCGCCGCGTTTCGGCTTTCACACTCGGTCGTGCCGCCGAGGCAGTGGTTCCGCCGGCAACGCACGGCCCGTCTGCGCGCCGACAATGATGCCTATCGAGGCGATGTCAAAGGTGCAGCGGCGCTTTTGCGTGACGCGGGCTGGACCGTTCGCGCGCCCGACGATCTTCGTGCGCGGGGCCAGCTTTCCGCACCGCTCTGACACGACGCGCGATGATTGCATAACGACACTGCTTCTGACGCTCCCGTCAGATCCTTTGCGAGGAGGGCGGCCCGCACCGTCCTTCTCGCTCTTTCATTCGACGGCGAGCGTGCCTCATCCGTCGAACGAACATTCGACTTCCATCATAAGCTCTGCATTTCTTCTTCGTTCCGTCGATATCCTCGCCGGGTTATCCGTGTTTGCAGAGCGATAGAAGCGTGGGCATTGCGATGGGAATCGTGACAAAGGCGGACAGCGGCGAACCTCAGACTGCCGAAGGCGTGTCGAGCAAGTTGTCGCTTGTTGTTGGTGAGAATCTCCGCCATTTGCGGCGCCGACATGGGCTGTCACTCGATCAGCTCGCTCAAATATCCGGGGTAAGCCGAGCAATGCTTGGCCAGATCGAAACGGGCAAGAGCGCGCCTACGATCAATCTCCTCGGGCGCATTGCGGTCGCTCTCAAGGTGTCGGTGCCGAGCCTTATTTCGAACCCAGGAAACGCTGGAACAGTCGTTATTCCCCGCGATCATGCGACGATCCTGACGTCGGGCGATGGCGGCTTCAAGTGTCGCGCTTTATTCCCCTGGGGCGAGCCGCAGAACATCGAAATCTACGAGGTAACGGTCGCGCCGCATCACCGCGAGGATATCGCTGCCTACGAACCCGGCGCCAAGAAAGCCCTCGTTGTCGTTACGGGGTATATCGAAGTCACCGTCGCTAATGATTCTCCATCACGCTTATCCGAAGGCGACGCCATTCTGTTCAATGCCGATACCGCGCACCGGTTTCACAATCCCGGCGAGAGCGACGCAAAAGCATTTCTTGTTGTCGCCCGCATCGATCGATCCTCTCCCCGCCCGCGCGCGCTCTGAACACCCGCCACAGCGAAAGCCCGAACCTATTTCAGGCAGGCGAATATCCATAGCATGTCTTCTTATTTCGTCGGCTCGCGCCTCTCACATAGCATCCGGATCGCTTGCTTTATTGGAGGAGCCTCGATGTCCAGCGTTCGAAATCATCCGAGCACGATTCTTTCGTGGTTAGGCTTGCTGGCGGCAACGTCCTTCATTCTCGTCATCGCAATTTTGGTCTGAAGGCGGTCGGCTCAATGACGCGCAGTATAAATCGTGGAGCGTTGCCGGGATTCGGACTCTCGCTTGGCTTCACCCTCGTCTATCTTTCGTTGATCGTACTTATTCCGCTGTCGGCCGTAATTCTTAAAACGACAACGATGACGTGGCCTGAGTTCTGGAGCGCCGTGACGTCGCCGCGCGTCGTGGCGTCTTATAAATTAACGTTTGGCGCGTCGCTCCTTGCTGCATGCATCAACTCCGCCTTCGGATTGCTGCTGGCGTGGGGACTGACGCGATACACGTTTCCAGGGCGCAAAATCGTCGATGCTCTGATCGATTTGCCGTTTGCGTTGCCGACTGCAGTCGCGGGCATCGCATTGACGGCCATCTATGCAAAGAACGGCTGGATCGGCAGCATTCTTGAGCCGCTGGGCATCAAGATCGCTTTCGCGCCCGCCGGTGTTCTCGTTGCGCTGATCTTTATCGGCCTGCCATTTGTTGTTCGAACCGTGCAGCCGATACTCGAAGATCTCGAAACCGAGTTTGAGGAAGCCGCCGCCAGCCTTGGCGCGAACCGGTGGCAATCGTTTCAATGGGTCGTCTTGCCGACGCTATTGCCTGCGCTGCTGACGGGCTTCGCCCTCGCCTTTGCCCGGGCGGTCGGCGAATACGGATCGGTGATTTTCATTGCCGGCAACATTCCGATGGTTTCGGAAATCACGCCGCTGATCATCATCACAAAGCTCGAGCAATTTGATTATCGCGGCGCCACGGCCGTCGCTGCGGTTATGCTCGCCATCTCCTTCATCATGCTCCTGATCGTGAATGCCTTGCAGGCGTGGAACGCACGTCGCCTCGGAAGGACCGTGTGATGACCAGCATCGCCGCACCGGTCGCCGTGCCTGTTCACGGCGCGGGAAAGTTCGAAAACAATCCAGCAACCCGCGACGCATCTTGGGTGAAGTTTCTCGTTCTGGGCGTCGGGTTGACGTACTTTCTTGTCTTTCTTCTGCTCCCCCTGATTGCTGTCTTCGCGGAGGCCTTTCGCAAGGGAACGGAAGCGTACTTCGCGGCGCTTGTCGATCCCGATGCGTTGTCGGCCATCCGCTTGACGCTGATCGCCGCCGCCATCTCCGTGCCGTTGAATCTGATCTTCGGGGTGGCGGCTGCATGGGCCATCGCCAAGTTCGAATTTCCCGGCAAAAATTTTCTGATTACGCTCATCGACTTACCGTTTTCGGTGTCGCCGGTCGTCGCGGGCCTGATCTTCGTTCTGGTTTTTGGGCGGCTGGGCTGGTTCGGGACCTGGCTCGGAGACCATGACATTCGGATCATCTTCGCCGTTCCGGGAATTGTGCTGGCGACGATATTCGTCACTTTTCCCTTCATTGCTCGCGAACTGATCCCGTTGATGCAGGCTCAGGGGCGCGACGAAGAAGAAGC
>DATLJG010000268.1:0-6772 GCA_035538995.1 Hyphomicrobium sp.
CCAGAAGACCGGCAAGGAACTGTTCAAGTTCAAGACGCCGTCGGGCATCATCGGCAACGCCATGACGTATGAGCATGGTGGCAAGCAGTACGTCGCCGTGTTCTCGGGCGTTGGCGGTTGGGCCGGTATCGGTCTTGCTGCTGGCCTGACGAACCCGACCGATGGTCTGGGTGCTGTTGGTGGCTACGCTGGCCTGAAGCAGTACACGAACCTCGGCGGTTCGCTGACAGTCTTCGCGCTCCCGTAATCGGGCGCTACACAATTGAGCCGGCGTGGGGCAACCTGCGCCGGCTCTTTTTGCCGTTTTCGGACGGTTTCTATAATACGAATACTGCCGTTTCACAGAACTCGGGGTCAGCAGAGCCAAATTAATCGAGTTGCGGAACGAGCGAGAAATTCAAACGTTCGGTGTTCACCATCGCTGTATCGGGCGGGTTGTTCACTCAACGGGTGCAAACATTAAAGTTGGGACATCAAGGCAGAGTGCGGCGAAAGTGATCTTGAACGACGGCTCAGCCCAATACAAAAGACAGTAAGATAAGAAGCCAAGAGGAAACTCGTGAACAAGTTCAGCAAAAAACTTGCGGTTGCAGTTATGTCCTGTGCCGCCGCCACGATGGTGCTTTCAGCGCCATCTTTCGCCGACGATGCCGCATCGACGGATACAAAAGACATTAAAGGCCGTACGTCGCCACCCGACCCCGTGTCTGAGCTTGCCAAACAGCAGGGCTTCAAATTCGAGGATGGCCGCTATCGCAATAAAGACGGCGAACCGCAGTATGTCGTGACCAAGGATTACATGGTCGATTGGGGTACGTGGAACGGCTTCCGCCGTTATCATGACGCCTGCCACGTTTGCCATGGTCCGAATGCTCTTGGCAGCACCTTCGCGCCGGCGCTCAAGGATTCGCTCAAGACGATGGATTACGGCACGTTCGTTGCGACGGTTTCCGGCGGTAAGAAAGAAAACCGCGGCGGCACGCTGTTCGTCATGCCGGCGTTCGGCGAAGATCGTAACATCATGTGCTACCTCGATGACATCTACACGTACATCAAGGCCCGTTCGACCGATGCGATGCCTCCGGGCCGCCCGAATGGCCGTGAGGATATCTCGGACGACGCACGTAAGGCCGCCGACGATTGCACGGGTGGCTGAGGTGAACGGGCTTTCCGCCCTCACCAAATGTTGATGCGTCTTCGGCTATCGGCGAGCTGAAGACGTACAATATATCAATATCGGCATAGCATCTGGGGGCAGGTCGAAATCGCGACGTGCCCCCTTCGCATATGGGACTCACGACCCGCATATCGAAACAAGCAAAAAAGGTATCGACGTGAAGAAACAAACGCCCAACACCGCATTTTCGCGTGTGCCCCTCCTGGCAATTGCGATCGCGGGATTGTTTTCAGGCTTTGCCATCGAGAGCGGAGCAAATGCAGCCGACGTGCCGCGTGCCAGCCTCGTCAATCGTAAGGAGCTTCGCGTCTGCGCCGATCCCTCGGACTTGCCGTTCTCCAATCAAAAAGGGGAAGGCTTTGAAAATAAAATTGCGAACATCATCGCCGACGAACTGAAAATACCCGTCAAGTACACATGGTTTCCCAAGTCGATGGGCTTCATTCGGATGACCTTGTCGGCAAAGCGTTGCGACCTTGTCATAGGTTGGGGACAGGGCGACGATATCGTCCTCAACACGAACGCGATTTACAGATCGACATCGGCTCTACTTTATAAAAAGGGCACAGGGCTCGACGGTGTGGACACGCTGGCGGATCCGCGGCTCAAAGGAAAGCGAATTGGCGTCGAGCAGAATTCTCCAGGCGGCAACTATGTTGCGCACTATGGGCTGATGGGTAACGTTCACGGCTATCCGATGAACGTCGACCGGCGCTACTCCAACCCCGCCAAGGATATGATCGACGACATCCGCAAAGGCGATGTCGATGCCGGCGTCTTGTGGGGGCCGATCGCGGCTTACTGGGCAGCTCAGGACGGCGGCGGAGAGATCGTAGTTGTTCCGCTGTTGAAGGAACACGGGGCCGGCAAGATCGCCTTCCGCATCACGATGGGCGTCCGCAATGGCGACGATGCCTGGAAGCGGCAGCTCAATGACATCATCCGCAAACGCCGAGGCGACATCGACAAGGTGCTTCTGGATTACGGTGTGCCGCTCCTCGTCGATGACGACACATCGATGGAGTTGGTGACCAAGCCGCGCCATGAGCAATCGTTCAGCGCAACGCCGGCTAGCGCTACAACTCCTGAGCATGCTCCATCGTCTCAGTCGACGTCGCCCTGATTGTTCGGTCGAACCGCTAGCATGGCCTTCGGGCCATGCTAGATTCTTCCTGCGCGCTCGACAGGGAATATAAGGAGCTGGCGTCAGCGAATGTGCTGCGGCCGGCGTTTGGCAGCATGGCGATTTCAATTTGCAGGCTGTGGTCGATCGTCGCTGGAATTGTCGGCGCCGCCCGGTGGCGTCAAGGGCTCGCTATTTTGCTTTGCTGCTTTTTCGGCGGACAGATGGCTCAAGCCATTGCTGCCGATATCGCCATATCGACACCGATTACCGAGACATCGACCACGCCGCCGCCGGAGCCCGAAGACTATCGCCGCGACAACTACCGCAGCCCGGTGCCATTGACGCTGAAAGGCGCCAAGGTCCTATCTGACAGCGAGGCGATGAAGATCTGGTCGGCAAAATCGGCGATTTTCATCGACGTCTATCCGCATCCTCCGAAGCCGCCGGACCTGCCCGCGGGGACCCTGTGGCGGGAAACGACGCATCAGTCGATCGAAGGCGCGGTCTGGCTTCCGAATGTGGGCTACGGGGTCTTATCCCCGGAGCACGCCGACTATTTTCAGCGCAATCTCAAATCCCTTACGCGCGGGAACAAGGCGCAACAACTCGTCTTTTTTTGCCTTCGGAATTGCTGGCAGAGCTGGAACGCCGCCAAGCGCGCCTTGAGCTATGATTATACCAACGTTGATTGGTACCGTGACGGGACCGACGGTTGGCAGGAAGCCGGCGGGCTTGTCGAAGACGTCCGCCCGCTGCCATAAGGCGGCCGGTGGCAAGCAATCGTTCAGACCACCGTTGTCTATTTGGGTCGGCTTGTCGCTACGGCGGCGGATAGCGGAATGCGCTTGTCACGTTAAGGTAGCGCCGCGACGCTGTTTTTCACCAATCGCAGACGAGGACCACGGTGACACTTAATGAATTGGCGATTTTGCTCGCGGCCCTGGCCCTCGCGGCGCCTTTGGCGCGCTGGCTGGGGATCGCGGCGGTTCTCGGATATCTGGTAGCCGGCGTCCTGCTCGGCCCATTCGGCGTCGGCAGGCTGTTCACGGAACAGGACGCGGAGCAGGTTTTGCACTTTGCCGAGTTCGGTGTGGTGCTGCTGTTGTTTCTGATCGGTCTGGAGTTGAGGCCCAAGAGGCTTTGGGCGATGCGCCAAGCCGTCTTTGGTTTGGGCGCCGCGCAGGTCGTGCTGACGGCGGCCGTCCTGACGGTGATCGGTACGCTGTTCTTCGATACGCCTTGGCAGCCGGCTCTTTTTGCCGGTGCGGCATTGGCGCTGTCGTCAACAGCGTTCGCGCTGCAGGTGATGGAGGAGAACGGCGAACTCCAGACACGTCACGGACGCCTCGGTTTCTCCGTGCTGCTGTTCCAGGATTTGGCAGCTATCCCGCTGATTGCGCTCGCTCCCTATTTCGCGGTGACCGCCAAGCAGCTGGCTCCTCACATTGATTACATCGCGTTCGCAAAGGGCTTGGCGACGATCGCGGTTGTCGTCATCGTCGGCCGCTTCGTGCTTGACGTCCTGTTGCGCGTCGTTGCGCTGTCGAAGGTCAAGGAAGCGATGACGGCCGCGGCGCTTCTGACCGTGGTTGGCGTGACGCTCATCATGGAGTCCGTTGGCCTCTCCGCTTCGCTC
Organism: Hyphomicrobium sp.; assembly: GCA_035538995.1. Classification (GTDB taxonomy): domain Bacteria; phylum Pseudomonadota; class Alphaproteobacteria; order Rhizobiales; family Hyphomicrobiaceae; genus Hyphomicrobium_B. Next base: position 3,940 of record DATLJG010000268.1, read on the forward strand.
GGCGCCTTCATTGCGGGCGCGCTGCTTGCGGAAAGCAGTTATCGCCACGAGCTCGAAGCCGACATTGCGCCCTTCGAGGGACTATTGCTCGGGATATTTTTCACCGCGATCGGCATGTCGCTGAACCTGAGGCTGCTGATCTCCGAGCCGCTGTTGATCGCGGGGCTGACGGCGTTACTGATTGCCGCCAAAGCCATCGTTCTCTTCGTTCTTGGCCGCTGGCAGGGACTTGAGGCCGGACCGGCGAGGCGACTGGCATTGGCGCTTTCGCAGGGCGGAGAATTTGCATTCGTGCTGTTGTCGGTTGGGCGCGCCGCCGGCGTGCTCGGCGCGCAGCCGTCCCAGATCCTTGCCGTCGTCGTGACGCTATCGATGGCGATGACACCACTTCTGCTGATGCTCGATAAGACATTGACCAGGAAAGTGGCGCCGCAACGCGCGTATGATCCAATCCCGGACAACGATGGGCATGTCGTGATCGCCGGCTTTGGACGTTTCGGGCAGATCACGGCGCGCGTGCTCAGGGCCAAGGGCATTCCGTTCACCGCGCTGGACATCAGCGCCGAGCAGATCCAGTTCGTAAAACGTTTCGGCAACGATGCGTTTTTTGGCGACGTAAGCCGCCCTGAGGTTCTAGAGGCGGCGCAAGTCGGGCGTGCGCGCGCCTTCGTTCTGGCCATCGACGATGTCGAAGCGTCGATGCGTGCGGCGGAAATCGTCAAGACCCACTATCCGGACGTGCCGATCTATGCCCGGGCGCGCGACCGTATGCATGCCATGAGATTGCTCGATCTCGGCGTTAAGGAACTGCGGCGCGAGACATTTCTGGCTTCGCTCGATTTGACCCGGCGACTGCTCCTCGGGCTCGGGTATTCGCAACGCGTCGCCGAGCGGACGGTGAACACGTTCAGGGAGCATGACGAGCGACGTCTGAACGAGGATTATAAGCTCGCGAGCGATGCCGATAAGCTCATCGAACGGGCGCGCGGCTCTCAAGCCATGCTCGAAAAGCTGTTCGAGGAGGACGAGATCGAAGAGGCGAAGCTGGCCCAGGCCGAAAAGCCACAGGCCGATGGAAAGGCAAAATCACGGGCCGGGGCGGCGTGACACATCGTCATTTCGCGCCAATGCCGGGAAAGCCGGGATTTTCCCGGCAATCGGGGTGGCAAGCGCGGTAGACGGCCCCCGGTTCGCCCGGTAAATGTCCGTCCAACTTTCATGACTGTGCGCCTCGGGCGCCATCCGACGGGACCGACGGACTTATGAGTAAAGCCCAGAGCAAGGCGGCTGCTGCACCGGCTGCGAGCGTTCGGGATATGGCCAATGCCCTTCGCGCGCTGGCAATGGATGCCGTGCAGGCGGCGAATTCCGGTCATCCGGGTATGCCGATGGGCATGGCGGACGTCGCCACCGTTCTTTTCACCGACGCGCTGAAATTCGATGCCGCGAATCCGACATGGCCCAATCGCGATCGCTTCGTGCTGTCGGCCGGGCACGGTTCGATGTTGCTTTACGGCTTGCTGCATCTGACCGGCTATCCGGGCATGAGCATCGACGAGTTGAAGAACTTCCGCCAATTCGGTTCGAAGACGGCGGGGCATCCCGAATATGGTCATGCACCGGGAATTGAAACGACGACGGGGCCGCTCGGTCAGGGCATCGCCAACGCCGTCGGCATGGCGATGGCCGAACGATTGCTCGCGGCGCGCGTCGGAAATGATCTCATCGATTATCACACCTATGCCATTGCCGGCGACGGCTGCCTGATGGAAGGCATCAGCCAGGAAGCAATTTCGCTGGCCGGTCATTTGAAGCTCGGCAAGCTGATCGTGTTCTGGGATGATAACTCGATTTCGATTGACGGGGCGACGAGCCTTTCTGTTTCCGATGATCAGATAGAGCGCTTCAAGGCGTCAGGCTGGAATACCGCGCGCGTCGACGGCCATGATACGGATGCCATCGCCGCTGCCATCAAGAATGCAAAGGCCGATGCTTCGCGGCCGTGGCTGATCGCTTGCAAGACCGTTATTGGATACGGCTCGCCGAACAAGGCGGGCAAGTCTTCGGCACATGGCGAAGCGCTCGGCGTCGACGAAATCAAGGCGACGCGCGAGCGGCTCGACTGGCCGTATCAGCCGTTCGATATTCCCGATCATGTCCTTGCAGCGTGGCGCGCGGCCGGTGCTCGCGGGGCCAAGACGCAGGCCGATTGGGTGAAGCAGCTTTCCTCGGCGAGCAACGAAGCAAAGGCCTTGATCAATGGTCGCAAATTGGAAACGGCGGTCACAGCCGCCATCTCCGAGGCCAAGGCGGCTTTCGCCACCGATACGGCCAAGCGCGCCACCCGCGTTTGGTCACAGTTGACTCTCGAACGGCTTCTTCCGTCGGTGCCGGAACTGATTGGCGGATCGGCCGATCTCACCGGCTCGAACGGCACGAAAACGAAGCATCACACGCCTGTCACGCCGGAGAACTTTGGCGGCAACTACATTCACTATGGTGTGCGTGAACACGGCATGGCGGCGGCGATGAACGGCATCGCGTTGTCCGGTTCGTTCATTCCGTACGGCGGCACGTTCTTGGTCTTTACCGATTACTGCCGCCCATCGATCCGCTTGTCGGCGCTGATGCAGCAACGAGTCATCTACGTGATGACGCACGATTCCATTGGTCTCGGTGAAGATGGTCCGACACATCAGCCGGTCGAGCATTTGAGCGCGCTGCGCGCCATTCCGAACCTGCACGTCTTCCGTCCGGCGGATGGTGTCGAAACGGCGGGATGCTGGGAGCTTGCGATCACCACCAAGACGACGCCGTCGGTACTGGCGCTGTC
>DATLJG010000269.1:0-1859 GCA_035538995.1 Hyphomicrobium sp.
GATCTCGACGTACAGATGCGCATCAAGAGCGTGTTCGACCCGACGTGGCGTCTCAATCCGGCGAAAGTCTTTCCCTTGGCTGCGACCGAGCCGATGCGCGCGGGACGTCCCGCGAGCATGCCTGAGGTTGCTTAGGACATGGTGCGATCGTGACCGAACTTTTGCGCCCCGCAGCCGAGTGGGAGCTACAGACGATGGTTGCCAAGCTCGCGAGTCAGAAGCGGCGCATGGAAGTCGTCGGGCATGGGGCTCTGCGCAATGCCGGACGTGTCGCGCGTTCCGATGTGGTCCTGTCGACCGCCGGCCTGAAAGGCGTGACGCTCTACGAGCCGACCGAGATTGTCATGTCGGCGCGATCGGGTACGCCTGTTTATGAGATCGAAGCGCTTCTCGCGGCGCGCGGGCAGATGCTGGCCTTCGAACCGGTCGATCTGGGACCGGCGACGGGAGCGCCCGGCGGCGCGCTGTCGATCGGCGGTGTATTCGCGACCAACTTTTCCGGCGCTCGCCGCGTCACGGCAGGCAGCGCCCGCGACAATCTTCTCGGCGTTCGCGCCGTCAACGGCCTGGGGGAACTGTTCAAGTCGGGCGGGCGCGTCATGAAGAACGTCACCGGCCTCGACGTGGCCCGAGGTTTGACGGGAAGCTGGGGCACGCTCGCGGTGATGACCGAAGTGACATTCAAGGTCGCTCCGCTTCCGCAAACCATGCTGACGCTCGCCTACACCGGACTGCCTGACGATCTGGCGCTCGAAGCGGTGACGGCCGTCATGCGCACGCCGCTTGAAGTTTCCGGCGCGGTGCATCTGCCGAAAGAATGCGCCGAGCGTTTGAAGCATCCGAAGTTGAAGAACATCGACCAGTCGGTCACGCTGCTCCGCCTTGAAACGTTTTCGACATCGATCGACGAACGCAAGGAAAAGCTCAAAGCCGCGCTCAAGGTCTATGGCACGCCGCTGGAACTCGATTCCGAGGCGACCTGGAGTTTATGGAGCGAATTTCGTACGCTCTCCGTTGTGCCGTTCTCAGCCGAGACGAGCCTGTGGCGCATTGCGTGTCTGCCAACCAAGGCTGCGGAGATCGTCGCCGCCATTCAGAAATTCATGGACGTAACCGCATTCTACGATTGGGGCGGTGCGTTGATCTGGCTTGAAGTTCCAGCCGCCGCCGATGCGGGCGCGGCAGATGTTCGCCGCGCCGTTTCGGTACGCGGCGGACATGCAACGCTGATCCGTGCCCAGCCGGAAGTTCGGGCGAGCGTCGATGTCTTTGAGCCGCTGAAGCCTGAAATCGAACGATTGACACGCGGTGTGAAGTCGGCGTTCGATCCAGATAGGCTTTTGAATCGCGGCCGCATGTACGCCGATCTCTAGATCAGGATTTCCCAGTCAAAAGCGATGCAAACTAGTTTTTCCAAAGAACAACTCGAAAATCCGGAGATTGCCCGGGCCGACCGCATCCTGCGGCGCTGCGTGCATTGCGGGTTCTGCACCGCCACGTGTCCGACCTATGTTGTTTTGGGTGACGAGCGCGATAGCCCGCGCGGCCGCATCTACGCGATCAAGGACATGCTCGAAAAGGGCATCGATGCGAAGCCCGAAGTATCGACGCACATCGATCGCTGCCTCTCCTGTTTCTCGTGCATGACCACCTGTCCGTCCGGCGTCGATTACATGCATCTCGTCGAGATCGCACGCGAGCACATCGAGAAGACCGGCAACCGCAGTTTCAAGGATCGCCTGATCCGCCGCGCACTGACAGAGATCGTCCCTTATCCGCGCCGCTTCCGCTGGGCGATGCGCGCCGCGCCTCTTGGGCGGCGCCTCTCCGGCGTCTTCAAGGCGCTCAAAATGCCGGAG
>DATLJG010000270.1:0-7403 GCA_035538995.1 Hyphomicrobium sp.
AGCGCCTTCAGCGCCGCCGATGCTTTCTCCCGCTTCACCAGGATGTGCTCGAACTTGACGCAAAACCAGCCGTAGAACGGAATCCATTTCAACTCGTCCTTAAGAACGATGGCCGGATCGCGAAAGAGCGAGATCAGTCCGAACGTGTCCCACGCCGATTGATGCTTGGCGATAACCAGGCAGCCGCTCGCCGGAAGGTTCTCGCGCCCGCGAACATCGAGCTTTGTGCCGCAAATGACGCGCAGCAGCCAGACGCACGTGCGTCCATGCAATTCGAGCCCCTTCATGGCCCACGAACGCGGACCGAACAGCAGCCATGAGCCGAGAACGAGGTAAAGCGCGGTCACCACATAGAAGGCGACGAAATAGATCAGCGAACGGACAATCACCAAAGGGCCGGGGCCGGACTTTGCGGTCTCAGCCATCGTGGGTCGGCACCGCTGCCGAGGAAACGGGCTTGTCATCGCCCCACTTGATGACGCGCTGCGCCGCCAGTCGCGCCACGGCCGGCAGGAATTTCAGGTACTCGGAAATCAGCACCCGCGTCGTCGAAGCGTGCAGCCACCACGCCGTTTCCGGGAAGCGTCGCGGCGTCACCGTGTAAGGGATCAGCGTGACGTGCGGCATGGCGAGCGCCAGTTCTGCGAGGCTGCGCGGCATGTGATAACGCGACGTTACGATGATCAGTCGCGTGTAGTTGTTATTCCTGGCCCAGGTGCGCGTCTCGTCGGCATTGCCGACGGTGTCCAGCGCCTCATAGCCGAGATCGACGCAGCAATTGAACATTTTCGCGTCGAGCCCGAGCAGATGCTGCATTTCCTCGCGCGTGACTTTGCGATTGACGCCGGAGATCAGCAGCCGTCTGGCGCGGCCGTCCTTCAAGAGCTTGGCTCCGGCTTCGACGCGAAGGTCGCCGCCGGTAAGGACGACGATACCGTCGGCGTTGTCCCGAACGCTCGCGCCATCCCGCGTCACGAACACGGCGAAAAGAACGAAGCCGAACGTCAGCGCGGCAAAGGCCAGCGCCAGCAGTAAAACGACCGTTTGCGAAAACGCTCTCATCGCAGATCGTGGATGCCTAGATTACCAAAAATGGACCGCCAGCCTCCGCGCGGTGCGAGACCGAATTCGGCGCAAGCTGGCAACGCCCGGCGGACGCCAGTTTCATTTCGCATTTTGCGAAAGCCTGCAACCCCCATTGACGTTTCCCGGCTGCCGTCAATGCCGGCCATTCAGGATGCGATGGACCCCGACGCGCGACGTCCCCATGCAGAGGCCCGCGATGATGATGACGACCAGCCCGAGAATGACGTAGCCGAGGGCGTCGAGCGATCCCGTCCCAATCAGACGTTGCATCTCGACGGCGCTGACGGCCCCGCCGCCGAGCAGCTCGGTGATGGCGGGCATGCTCATGAAAACGATCATCGCGCACGTCGCCCCGACGATTCCGGCTTTGATGCCGAGACGCAGGAAATGTTTCTCGAACTCGCGCGAAATAAATTTATCTGTTGCGCCGACGAAGTGCAGAACTTCGACGATTTCGCGGTTCGATGCCATAGCGCTGCGCGTCGCCGACACGATGATGGCGGTGGTGGCCGCGCCAACGAGCACCAGAATGGCGATGCCGCCGAGCGCCAGCGAGCGCGTCACGGCGCGGATCTGTTGCTGCCAGCGGCGATGATCGTCGAGCGAAACGCCTTGGAAATCGCGTTCGAGCGATTTGCCGACCTCGGCGAGATCGGGCGGTTGCGAGCGATCGACCTCGACGGCGATCAAGCGCGGAACGGGCAGCGATTTAAGGGCATCTCCTGAGCCGAGCCACGGCTGGAGCAAATTGGCGGATTCTTCAAGGCTGAGCGCACGCACGTTGGCGATGCCGCGCTGCTTTTGAATGTAAGCGACGACATCCGAGACGGCCTTCTCGGAATCGCCGTTCTCTTGCGGCGTGACCTGAACCGTGACCTCGCTCGAAATGTCCTTGAGCCAGGCATCCGAGGATTCCTTGATCATCCACACGGCACCGGCCGTCAGGCACGCGAGAAAGCACATGATGGCGATAACGAGCGTCAGAGAGCGGCCGGTGACGGATCCCGGCGGCACGACCGGGGCCATCACTTTCATCTTGCGTCCGCGATCGCTGCCGCGGGCCGGAACGTAGAGATCGTTCGGCGCGGTGGCGGAGGGCGCTTGCGCGCCGTGGCGCGCATAAGTGGGCGAACCCGTCGGAACCATTGTCGGCGGCTCGTCATAGGGATCATAACCGGCCATCGGCATGGCAGGCTCGGCATGTCCCGGATAGCGGTTAGATGATCCGGACATGGCCCCTATGCACCTCGATACGCGGCGCCTTGAACTGCCGCATGAGTTGATGGTCGTGTGTCGCGATCACGACGGACGTGCCGAGCCGGTTCAACTCCACGAACAGGCGCAACAACCGCCGCGCCATTTGCGGATCGACGTTGCCCGTCGGCTCGTCGGCCAACAACACCTCAGGCTTTCCGATGACGGCCCGTGCGATGGCCGCCCTTTGTTTCTCCCCGCCCGAAAGCACCGATGGGTTAGCATACATTCGATCGCCGAGACCAACCCACTGCAGCAAATCGGTCACATCCTCGCGGTAGTCTGCGGGCTTCTTGCCCACCACCTGCAACGGCAAAGCCACGTTTTCCCAGACAGTCAGATGTTCGAGAAGGCGGAAGTCTTGGAAAACGATACCGATGCGCCGGCGCATCTGGGCACGTTTTTGCGGTTTCACCCGCGAGACGTCTTCGCTGAACATGCGAATTTCGCCGCTGCCGGGATGCAAGGACATGAACATCAGCCGCAAAAGCGACGTCTTACCGGCACCGGATTCCCCGTGCAAAAAGTGAAACGATCCCGGGCGCAGGTGGAACGTAACGTCCGTCAGCACCTCGGGTCCATTGTCGTATTTCAATCCGACATTCGTGAAGCGAATCACGGGGGTATCAGCCTTGGGTAGGAAGTTCAGACTCGTGCTACGGCTCAAGCGCGTATAGACACGCTAAAGCCACTCCGATCAATCGATTACGATTGTGGCGCGGTCGTGTGCACAGGAAGCTAGCTTGGCAGATCCAGGTCCCCGACCGGCAGCACTTTCGGGGATTTTGTAGGTAGTTGAATGAATACAGGTACGGAACGGAACATCGAGACGATCTTTTCCGCTGAAGAGATCCAGGAGCGGTTGCAGGCGCTTGCCGCCGAGATTGCCTTGAAACAGCCGAAAAATCTGCTTGTTGTCCCCGTATTGAAGGGAAGTTTCGTCTTTGCCGCCGACCTGCTGCGCGCCCTTTATGCGGCGGGTCTTGCGCCCGAAGTCGATTTTCTGACACTGTCGAGCTACAGGAAAAGCCGGTCCTCCTCAGGGCAGGTTTCCATCCTGCGCGACCTCGACCTCGATGTGCACGAGCGCCACGTGATCCTGATCGACGACGTTCTCGACTCGGGCCGCACGCTGGCGTTTGCCAAGGATCTCATCGCGGCGCGTGGTGCCAAGCGGATCGAGACGTGCGTGCTCCTCGACAAGCGGGCGACACGCGCCGTTTCGATCCATCCTGATTATTGCGCCTTCACATGTCCTGACGTGTTTGTCGTGGGCTATGGCATGGACGTGGCGCACCGTTACAGGGAGTTGCCCTTCGTCGGGCGGCTGATCGACTAGCGCGATGAGCGAATGGACAGGGAGAGGTGCGGTGCTATGGCGACCATCCTGCTCGCAGATGACGATGGGGCGGTGCGCGACCTCGTCAAGCGCGCCCTGAATTCCGAAGGCCACACGGTCCACATTACCCAGGACGGCCTGGAAGCCCTCGACTATCTCGATGCGCATGCCGCAACGGTCGATCTCCTCATAACGGACGTCGACATGCCGCAACTCGACGGCATTTCTCTCGCCGAGAAGGCGCTATCTCTGAAGCCCGGAATTGGGTTGGTCTTGATGTCGGGCTTTACCGATCAGCTTGAGCGTGCCGCGTCGCTTCGCGTTCGGCGGCTGCTATCGATAGCGAAGCCATTCACGCTCGATCAGATCAAGCAGGTCGTGCGCGCCGCGCTGACCTGAGACGCGCCCGCAAATAAAATCGAAATCAGCCGCCGGTGACGCTCATATGGCGCGCGACCGAGGGTTTCTTCGTCCGCCGGTCGATGACGAAATCATGGCCTTTCGGCTTTCGTGAAATGGCTTCGACGATGGCCGCATCGAGCAAGTCGTCGCCATCTGAGGCGCGCAGCGGCGCTCGCAAATCTGCGGCATCTTCCTGGCCGAGACACATGAACAGCGTGCCTGTGCACGTCAGGCGCACGCGATTGCAGCTCTCGCAGAAATTGTGCGTCAGCGGCGTGATGAAGCCGAGGCGTCCGCCGGTCTCCTTCACGGTTACGTACCGCGCCGGACCGCCGGTGCGATAGGCGCTCTCCTCCAGCGTCAGACGGTCCAGCAAGCGGGCGCGGACGATCGACAGCGGCAGATATTGCGACGTGCGGTCTTCTCCGATGTCGCCAAGCGGCATCGTCTCGATCAACGTCATGTCGGCGCCGCGCTGATGCGCGAAACGGATCAGATCTTCAATCTCATCCTCGTTGACGCCTTTGAGCGCAACGGCATTGATCTTGATCTTGATGCCAGCCTTTTCCGCGGCGTCGAGCCCACGCAGAACAGTCGCGAGATCGCCCCACCGCGTAATGGCTTTGAACTTGACCGGGTCGATCGTGTCGATCGAAACGTTGATGCGATCGACGCCGACGGCCTTCAGATCGCTCGCGTATTTTTCAAGCTGGCTGCCGTTCGTCGTCAGCGTCAGCTCTTGCAATGCGCCGCTGTCGAGCTGCCGTCCCAGAGCGCGGAACAGCCACATGATATTCTTGCGTACCAGCGGCTCGCCGCCCGTGATCCGCAGCTTTTTCACGCCCCGGCGAACGAACGCGGTGCAGAGCCTGTCGAGCTCTTCCAGCGACAGAAGATCGCGCTTCGGAAGGAACGTCATATGCTCCGACATGCAGTAGACGCAGCGGAAATCGCACCGGTCGGTGACGGACACGCGCAAATACTCGATTCCCCGCCCAAAGGGGTCGATCAGAGGTTGCGGACTATCCAACGTGTTAAGCGGCATCGAAGCCTCTACTAAACCTTCCGGTACGTCGTTTCATATCGGAGGTAGGGGCGTCAAGGACAAGGGTATGACGGCACTCCGGGAGGTGCCATGCGGCCCATTAAGCACGCTGCTGCCGGGCTTTGAACGGTCCAAGCGTGTTTTCGATCAGCCCTGCGATCGCGGCAATATCATCAAGCCTCAGCACCGGTTTGCCGTGGCCTTCAACATCATAGTCTGACGCTATCGCCAAAACGTTCGGATCACCGGCCGCCAGCACTTTTTCGCGCGCCACAGCTGCCCGCCGAACTTCGATCTTCGGAATGGCGGCCGATTTGTAGCCTTCGACCAAAATGATATCGGCGGGTTCGAGACGCGCCGCGACCGCTTCCAGCGCCGGTTCGCCCGCTGCTTCGATCTCTTCGATGATCGCGACCCGTGAGCCGGACACGATGGCTGTCTCGGCTGCGCCCGCCGCTCGATGACGCGCCGTGTCGCTTCCCGGTGCATCGATGTCGAACTTGTGGTGCGTATGTTTGATCGTCGCGACGCGCAATCCTGCGTCCGCGAAGTGTTGCGCCAGTTTTTCGATCAGCGTCGTCTTGCCGGAATTCGACCACCCCGCAATGCCGAAGAGGGGCATCGAAGGCACATTGGACTTACGGGCGCTGGTCATTGGCTTCTTTCTTTCTCAGGGATTGCTGAGCAAGGCACGCGCGATTGCGAGGTCGTCCGGGGTATTGACGTTGAGAAACGGATCGACGGCGCTGCCGTCAATGTTGCGCATCGGGAAGGGAACGGCAACAGCGTTGAGATGCTCCGTTAGGGCATTGACGCTGAGCGCCCGGCGCTGAAGCGCGTCGGCAATCGCCGTGCGGCTGCTCAACGGCCATAACGCAACCGTCGGATGCCGGCGCCCATTGGACGTCGCCAGCGCAATGCCGCCGTTGCGCATCGCATCAAGGCGGGCGACGAGATCGGCGGGCAGGAACGGCACATCCGTCGAAACCGTTGCGATTGCAATGCAATCGGGGGCATGACGCTTCTGCCAATCGAACGCGGCCAGGATGCCGCTCAGCGGCCCGAGCTCCGGATTTTCCCCGTCCGCCACGAGCGGCAACCCAAAGGACGCGAAGCGCCCCGGTTCGCCGTTGATATTCAGGATCAGCCGTCCGACCTGCGGGCGAAAGCTATCGATGACGTGAGCCAGTACGGGCCGTCCGCCGAGATCCGCCAATCCTTTGTCGCCACCGCCGAAGCGGCGCGACTTGCCGCCTGCCAGGATAACCCCGAGAATATGCGCCGCTGCCGCCATGCAGCACGCATATGCGCCCTGCCGCGACGCCGCAAGATCGATTAGCAACGCGCAATTGGTCCCACTCGCCCCGTTGCCGGCGTCCACGCCTTCCATCGTCCGTCGCGCGGACGTATATCGAGCGCAACAGCAGATGGTTCGGCGCGGGATGATGGTCGCGCCCTGGAGATCTCCGAGATGGCGTTCGAAAAATCCGACGTGCTCACCGCGCTTCGCAGGGTCAAGGGCCCCGACCTCAATGGCAATATCGTTGATCTCGGTCTCGTTTCGGAAATTCTGATCAAGGATGATCGCGTTTACTTCTCGATCACCGTTCCGGCCAATCGCGCCGAGGAACTGGAGCAGTTAAGGCTCGCAGCCGAGAAGGTCGTTTCGGACATTAAGGGCGTCCAAGGCGTGACGGCTGTTCTCACGGCGGAAGCCAGCGACGCGGCCCCGAAGCCGAAGCCGCACACGACCGTGCTGCCGATCGGACGCAACGAACATCCGCGCGTGCAAGCGGCGCGCGCCAAGGGCGCAACCGGCGACGGTGCCGGTCCGCGTCAAGCTGCGGCGGGTTCCGGGCAGGCCGTCAGAGCGCAAGCCGTTCCGGGTGTGAAACACATCATCGCCGTCGCATCGGGCAAGGGCGGCGTCGGCAAATCGACGATCGCCGTCAATCTTGCGCTCGGCTTGCAGGCGATCGGATTGAAAGTCGGCATCATCGACGCCGATATCTACGGCCCATCACAGCCGCGTCTGCTCGGCGTTTCAGGAAAGCCGCAAGTCGCCAACGGCAAGGTCATCAAGCCGCTCGAAGGCTGGGGCCTGAAGGTCATGTCGATGGGCTTCCTGGTGGACGAAGGCACGCCGGTCGTTTGGCGCGGCCCGATGGTCGTCTCTGCGCTGAGCCAGATGCTGCGCGAAACCGATTGGGCCGGCACCACCGGCGATCTCGATGTGCTCGTCATCGACATGCCGCCCGGCACCGGCGACATCCAGCT
>DATLJG010000271.1:0-2246 GCA_035538995.1 Hyphomicrobium sp.
GGCGATCCTGAAAATCTCTCGCACATGGTGCGCAAGGCGTGCCGCATCGCCTTCGAGGAAGGCTTGGTGAAGGCGCGCGAAGGCGTCCTGATCACCGCCGGTATTCCGCTCGGAAGCCCCGGCGCAACGAACATGATCCGCATCGCGTTTGTCGATGCATCCGGCGCGCCGATTGCGGAGGAAGTCTAGGTTATAGTGGTTAGGGGTTAGGTTTTGAGCCCTGTGAGTGACGACCTGAGCCGAATGACCTATCCGCCGCTCGACACGCCGAAGAGCGTTGCGGAAAACGTGTGGCTCGTCGATGGCGATGTGATCCGGTTCGGACCGCCCGGGCTAAAAATGCCGTTTCCGACGCGCATGACGATCATTCGAACGGACTCCTCGGACCTCTTCGTCCATTCGCCGACGGCACTGTCCGCCGATTTGAAGTCCGACATTGCGAAACTCGGACAGGTCCGATGGATCGTCGCGCCCAACCGCCTTCATTACTGGTGGACGCCGGACTGGAAACGGGCCTTTCCAGAGGCGGAAGTCTTTCTGGCGCCGGGAATCATCGAACAAGCCGACGGGCGCATCTCGTTTCCGCATTCCGATCTTAAAGGCGCAGCCGGGTATCCTTGGGACGACGCCATCGCGACGCTGCCCGTCATCAGCAGCTACATGACCGAGTTTGTCTTCTTTCACCGGGCCAGCCGGACGCTATTGCTGACCGACTTTATTGAGAATTTCGAGCCGGCCAAACTTTCGCTCGGTATGCGATTGCTCACTTGGCTTGGCGGGTGTCTCGATCCCAATGGCAGCATGCCGCGCGATATGCGGCTGACGTTCAGGAAACGAAGGGCCGAGCTTCGCGGGGTGATCGAAACAATGATCGAATGGAATCCAGAACGCATCATCCTCGCCCACGGCCGTTGGTACCGGCACAACGGCGCGGCGGAACTTCAGCGCGCGTTTCAGTGGGTATTGGACTGAGCATCCGAAAGAACCAATGGTCAGCTCTCGTTCTCTGATTCCCGTTGCAGCGTTACGGGAATCAGTAGACGAATTATCCACATGGGCTGTGGATAATTAGCGATCCTGAATGCCGAAATACGTGCTTAAACTGATTTATGAGGCTAACGGTCCCGAGGACTATCTCGACGGGGGCTTGTTACCTCGAATAGCAAGAAAGCATTCGACGGTGCGCAAGAACTTGTTTGCGCGCATGCACACTATTACTGCGAGGGCCGCATACCTCAAAATGTCATGCCCAGAACAAATGATTTTATATTCAGAAATCCGAGCGTCCATGGCGGCGAATTGAAGTTTACGCTCGATGTTATGCGTCCTGGCATTTGGGACGATGGCGAGCTTGATTTTGCTTCGTTTTTCACTCAGTCGTATCGAGCATGGGACGCTGGGGTGTTGTTTGACGAACCGCCAATTTCTCGCCGCCAACTGAGCTTGCGAGATCCGAGCGGCAACGCTCCAGATCTGACCCAAGAAACTCGTCTTGATCAAATCAATCGGCTTTATAGGCGGATAGATCGGGCCATCGCAGACTTGACTAAACCGATTGGAATATCCGCGTCGTCGCTAACTTTGCTATGGAATGGCAAACCTCTCGCGACGCATAAAAGTCGACACACAAAATTCACGGACGAAGAGTTGGCGCAGGCAATCCTAGCTCTAAAAATCCGCCCCCGAATACCCCAAGGCTTTCGTCCAAATTAGCTTAGATGCCTCGGCCTTCGACTTCTTCCTTCAGCTTGTCGCGCTCGGTTGCGGCACCCTCGATGTTGGGATGGATCTTCAAAAGCTGATCGTAGGCTTCAAGGGCGGCTTTCTTCTCGCCCATGAGCGTCAGGATTTTGGCCATGCCATCGAGGGCGCGGAAGTGGTTCGGATCGAGCGCCAGAGCCCGACGCAGATCGCCCAGCGCCGCCGGATAATTGTTGAGCCGGTATTCGATGTAGCCGCGATGGCTCCACGCCTCCGCATAGTCAGGCGCCAAATCGACGGCGGCGTCGAGCAGCGGCAGAGCCTTTGCACTCTCGTTGCGCGATGAGAAAAGCTCGGCGCGATCGATCAGGAGGTTGACGGTATCGCCGCCCGACAGCCGCCAAAGCCGCTCGATGGCGCCGCTGATCTCGCCGCCGAGGCGGTGGTCATCGGTCGTGGCCAGAAACGCATAAAGATTGTTGAGAGTCTTGCTCGCTTCTTCCGGCGTCTTCGGCCAGGGCATGCCCATCATGCCGGGATCGCCC
>DATLJG010000272.1:0-4786 GCA_035538995.1 Hyphomicrobium sp.
TAGCTTCGAAAATCTTCCAGCGTCAGCAGGGGCGTGAAGCCGAAGCCGGCGTTGGAGAAGGTTTCCATCGCGCCGTCGAGGCGATCGACGACGGTGATGATGCGGACGACGTTGGCGCCTTCGGCTTTCAGCGCTTCAGCCGCCTTCAGGGCCGAGCCGCCCGTGGTCGTCACGTCTTCGACGACAACGACCCTTTTGCCGGCCATGAGTTCGCCCTTGGCGAGACCTTCGACCAGGGCGCGCGTGCCGTGCTCTTTCGCCTGCTTCCTGACGAAGAATGCTGACAGCTTGCGGCCCCGCGCATGTGCCATCGCCGCGACGCTGGAGGCAATGGGAACGGCTCCCATCTCAAGCCCGCCGATGAGATCGGCGTCGGTGCGTTCGATCTCATCGAGGATAAGCGAGGCGATGAGATAAGCCCCCTCGCTGTCGAGCATCGTCGGCTTCATATTGAAGTAGAACGGCGACGTCTTGCCCGAGGCCAGCTTGAATTCCGGGCCTTCCTGGAACGACCGGGCTTTAATGATCTCGATCAGGCGCGCGCGCTTGCCGGCGCGGTCGGACGGATTTTCTGCCATGCGATAGATGCGCCTCTTGCGTTTTTGTCCTCAGGATGCGCAAACACCCCGGATCGAAAAAACTGTCAAGATTTGGGGGAAGATAGTCGTGGAGCGCCGCCGTTCGCTAACCGAGGGATGGACCGCACTGGCGTCGCGTCCGCAAGCGGCGTCGATGGCGCTCTTTTTGCTCTGCCTGATCGTGTATCTGCCTGGATTCGTGCGACTTCCGGCCGTCGATCGCACTGAGGCCATTTACGCCGAGACGACACGCGACATGGTTCAGCGCGGCGATTGGACCGATCCGCGCTACGGCACCGACGTTCACCAATATCGACCCATCGGCACCTTCTGGGCGCAAGGGTTAAGCCGGCTGCTCTGGGGCGAGGCGCATGCGCGCGATATCCAGGTTTACCGATTGCCGTCGCTGATCTTCGTCATGCTATCGGTGCTGGCGCTGTTCTGGCTCGGGAGCGCCATCGTAGGGACGGAAGCGGCGCTGATCGCGGCGGCGTTGTTCGCCGTGGCGCCATTGACGGTGCTCGTTTCGCAACTGGCGATCGCCGAAGGTCTGTCGCTGCTTCCGGCGACCATCGCGATGCTCGCATTGGCGTGGTTCTATACGACGTCCGGCCCTTTCTCTCCGGCGCAGGCTGTCACGGGCTTTCCGCGACAGTTCTCGGCGCGCGGAGAGCGCAATCTGGCGCTGCTCTTCTGGGCTGCGATCGGCGTCGGCATGCTGATCAATGCGCTGCTCGTTCCCATTCTGGTGCTGGCGACGCTGATCGCGCTCTATGCGTTCGACCGTGATTTTTCGTGGCTGAAGCGTCTGCGGCCGCTGATCGGAATTCCGCTGGCGCTGGCGATCGCCTCGCCGTGGCTGATCGTGCGCGCGCATCAGGATGGCGTTCCGTTCAGCGGGATGAGTTGGGGCGACTTTCTCGCGGCGCTGGGCGGCGCGCAGGATATGAAGCTGCGTGCGTTTCCGGGGACGTTCGTTCTGGCGCTGCTGCTTGGCTTCATTCCAGGTACGGCGTTGCTGGCCAGCGCCACGTCGCGGCAGTGGAACACGCGCTCGCAGCGGTTGGCGAGTTTTCTGCTCGCCTGGGTGATCGGCTACCTCATCTATCTCGAAGCGCTGTCGTCGAAGCCCGGCACCTACATGGTGCAGACGATGTTTCCGGCGCTGGCGCTTGCAGTCGGTTCCCTCGTCGTCAGCGAGACGGGCGGCGGCAAGCGGCCGGACTGGAGCATGTCCGTATGGCCGACGGCGCTGGCAGCGATTCCCTTGGCGATATTCGCGGCGATTTATGCCTTCGCCGGAGAGCTGCCGAGCCCCGCCACGGCCATCCTGATCGCGATCATCGCGTCGCTGTTTATCTGGAGCGGCCGGCTCATCCATGAGGGGCTGCTGCGCGGCTGGGCAACGATCGGCGTCATCACGATGGCGTTGTTCGCGATCACGCTGCTCGGGATCGTGCTGCCGTCGATCAACAAGATCTGGCCGGTGGCCGAGATCGAACGCGCCATTGCGCGCTGCCAGGGCATCTCAATCGATCTCGTCGGGTTCCGTGAGCCGACGGGGCGTTTTGTGCTGGGCGCGTCTGACCGGCAAGCGCCCGAAACCATCGCCGACGCCAAAAGCAACGAAGCCGGCCGGTTGTTGATTGTGGAGGACCGTTGGGTCAAACGTATGAGCACGGCGCTCGCCGCCAGTTCGCACCCGCCCTTACCGTCGCCGAGTGGCTGCGTTTCAGCTTACAATGCGATGCGCGGATGTCCGGTCTATTTCCGCATTTACGACGTGGGCGCCGCGCCGCCCTGCCAAATTCCCTCCGAGTTCGCGTGCCAGTCCAATCCCCATCCGGCCGGACCGCAAAAATCGGGAAATTGCGACTGAAGGGAACGCCCCTGCGCACGTGTGCGTCGAGATGCTATACGTGATGAAAGCCATGCAAGGATCATTCGATGTTCAATCCCGAACGCCCGCCTGAGATCATCGCGCAGCGTTGGCTCAATTCCGATGGCAAACGCACGCTGAAGGCCGAGAAGGGCAAGGTCATCGTGGTCGCCATCTGGCAGTTGACCTGTCCGGGGTCACAGAAATTCGGCCTGCCGCAAGCCATGCGTCTGCGTCGCGCCTTCGAGGAGGACGAGGTTGCGGTTTTCGCTCTGCACATGCCGTTCGAGAAATTCGCCGAGCAGACGCCCGATAAAGTCGAAGCGTATCTGAACGAGAATGGCATCACCATTCCGGTCGCACTCGACAAGCCGGACGGCGAGAGCCTGCCGGAGACGATGAAGGCTTACGAACTGCAGGGGACGCCCGCGTTGCTGATCTTCGACCGGCAGGGGCGGTTGCGGCGGCACTATCTCGGGGCGGTCGATGACATGCGTCTCGGCGCCGAGGTCATGGGGCTGCTGATCGAGGACAAGGATAGTCCGCGTGAAATGGCAATCGCGATCGAGAGCAAGCTCGGCGCGGCGCTGGTTGACCCGGAAGCGCATCATCATCACGAGCACGGCGAGGAATGCGGCTGCGGTCACGACCATAGCCATGATCACGGCGCGGCGCACGGCGAGCCGGGCCACGTTCACGGTCCGGGGTGCAAACACTGATGGCGGAGAAAACCGACAAGCCTGCGACGGCCGACGCGAAAGCAAAGAAGGACGAGCCGGAAGGCGATCAGAAGCCGGGGTCCGGCCTCACCCGCAAAGAGAAGCAGCAGGTGCGCGAAGGCGTCCGCCATCGTCCGGCGGTCGTCTACGAGATCATCCGCGTTCAGGGCGAGATCGAACTGCGCCGCCCGGTGTCGGCGTTGTGGTGGTCAGGAGTCGCGGCGGGAATTTCCATCGGCTTTTCGTTTTTGACGGAAGCGGCGCTTGCGGCCTCCCTCCCTGCCTCGGGATGGACGCCAATCGTCGCCAAGCTCGGCTACGCCGTCGGCTTCCTGATCGTCATTCTCGGGCATCAGCAGCTCTTCACGGAGAACGTGTTGACGGCGGTGCTTCCGGTCATGGCGCGCAAGCAGGTTCACTGGCTGATGAAGATGCTGCGCCTTTGGGGCATCGTTCTTGCCGCGAATATCGCCGGGTGCCTGATCTTCGCGCTCGCGGTGGCGTGGCTTCCCATCGTTCCGTCGCATATGGCGCCGGCGCTCGCGGAAATCGTCACGAACGTGATGAGCAACACGCCGTGGGAGATGTTCGCCAAGGGCATCGGCGCGGGCTGGCTGATCGCGGCGCTCGTCTGGATTCTCTCGTCCACCGAACATGTCGAGTTCATCGTTATCGGCCTGCTGACGTATCTGATTGCGCTGTTCGGCTTCACACATATCGTTGCCGGTAGCGTCGAGGCTCTTTATGGCGTGCTGACGGGCATCGTCGGGCTCGAAACGGCTATCTTCCGCTTCTTCCTGCCGACGCTGGCGGGCAACGTGTTCGGCGGAACGGTGCTGTTTTCCGTGCTCAGCTATGCGCAGGTGCGCGAAGAAATTTACGCGGAACCGTAACGGGGGCGTGGTCCGCGACTTTCTTGCGCCACCCGAATCGCGCTTCTCTCCGCCCTACAAGTCGAGGGCGGAGAGGACGGCGATGGTGGGTAGCGCGAAGAACCGTAACGTCGAGAACGCCGATACGGGCCCGCGCGTGCGGCCCAAGTCTGGCGCCGGCGGCCGGCTCGCGGAACGCGAGTCGCCGGCGCCCAGCAAAAGAGTCATCGCGCTCGTCTACGATTTCGACGGCACGCTGTCGCCGAAGCCGATGCAGGAGTATGCGTTCCTGCCGAAGCTCGGCATCGAGCCGAAAGAGTTTTGGGCGGAGTGCGCGCGCATTTCCAAGGCCGAGCGCGCCGACGTGCTGATTACGTACATGCATTTGCTCTACAAGAAGGCGAAGGAGAAAGGCGTGCGTGTCGATCGCGCCGATCTTGTCGCGCAGGGGAAAAAGGTCGAGCTTTATCCGGGTGTCGCGGCGTGGTTCGACGCGATGCACGCCTATGTGAAGAAGCATGCGAGCGACAGCGGCATCGTCGTGAAGCACTATCTCATTTCGTCGGGCCTCACCGAGATCATTGAAGGCACGAAGATCTATCCGCATTTCGCCAACGTCTTCGCCAGCGAATACTGGTTCGACGCTTACGACCTGCCGTTCCCGAAGCGCGTCATCTCCGATACCGGCAAGACGCAGTATCTGTTTCGCATCAACAAGGGTCTTGAAGATCCGAGCGT
>DATLJG010000273.1:0-3095 GCA_035538995.1 Hyphomicrobium sp.
TCGGTACGCAACCCCGTGCAGCCATTGTGCTACACTCAGGAGAGCCAACAGCCTAACTGTGACATTTTCGCGACTAATTGTGGCACAGATCGAGCGGCAGACGCAGGACTTTCGGAGCCTGGGGATAAATCGTCGTGCCGAAACCGTCAAAAATCAGCTTTCGACGGTGCGGAACACCCGGATATTGAGGTCGCGAATGCGGGCTCTGAGCGTGTTCCGGTTGAGCCCAAGAAGCTCGGCGGCGCGGATCTGGTTGCCGCGCGTTGCGGCCAGCGCCGCACTCAGCAGCGGTTTTTCGACATCGCGGATGACCCGATCATAGAGACCCGGCGGCGGCAGCTCGTTGCCGAACGTCGAGAAGTAGCGCGACAGATAACGCTCAACGGCTTCGCCGAGATCGCCGCTGTCGGAGGTGCCGTCGAGCGACGGCGCAATGGCTGCCCCGGCGAGTTCTTGTTCGACGATCTGCGCCGTCAGCGTGTCCTGCGGATGCAGCGCCACGAGGCGGCGGACGACGTTCTCAAGCTCGCGGACGTTGCCGGGCCACGGATGCGATTTCAGCCGGTCGATCGCGTGGCTCTCGATGGATTTCTGCCCAAGACCTTCCCGCGACGCTTGCCGCAGAAAATGCCGGACGAGATCGCCGACGTCCTCCAGGCGTTCGCGCAGCGGCGGCAGCCGGATCGGCACGACATTCAAACGATAGAAGAGGTCTTCGCGAAACAGCCCCTGCTGGATCTGCGATTTGAGATCGCGGTGCGTGGCGGCGACGATCCGGACGTTGGTCTTGATCGGAGTGCGCCCGCCGACGGTCGTATACTCACCCTGCTGCAGAACACGCAAAAGCCGCGTCTGCGCTTCGAGCGGCATATCGCCGATCTCGTCGAGGAACAGCGTCCCGCCTTCGGCCTGCTCGAAGCGTCCCGGCGTGCGTGTTTGTGCGCCGGTGAAAGCACCCTTCTCATGGCCGAACAATTCGCTTTCGATCAGTTCGCGCGGGATCGCCGCCATATTGATCGGCACGAACGGTCCGTGACGGCGCTTGCCATAGTCATGGAGCACGCGCGCCACCAGCTCCTTGCCGGTGCCGCTCTCGCCGTTGATCATGACGGTCAGATCGCTCTGCGTCAGGCGCGCCAGCACGCGATAGATATCCTGCATCGGCAGCGACCGGCCGATGAGCGGCAGCTCGTCGGCCTCACGCTCGCTCGGAACAGATTGGCGTTTGCGTCCCGGCTCCGACAAGGCCCGCGATACGACCGCGACCACCTCGTTCAGATCGAACGGCTTCGGCAGATATTCGAACGCGCCCTTTTCCGTCGCCGTCAGCGCCGTCATCAGCGTGTTCTGCGCGCTCATGACGATGATCGGCAGATCCGGCCGCAGCTTCTTCATGCGCGGAATGAGATCGAAGGCATTCTCGTCCGGCATGACCACGTCGGTGATGACGACGTCGCCCTCGCCCTGGCTGACCCAGCGCCAGAGCGTCGCCGCATTCCCCGTGGCGCGCGGTGAGAACCCTGCTCGCGCCAGAGCCTGATTGAGCACCGTACGAATAGCGGTGTCGTCATCGGCGATGAGAACGGTGCCTCTGGCCATCAACTTTCTCTCGACGTTTGAGCAAGTCCCATCCGCGAGCGCTGCATCGGCAGCAAAATGCGGAAAACGGTACGCCGCGGCTCGCTATCACATTCAATAATGCCGCCGTGGTCGGCGATGATCTTGGCGACCAGCGCCAAACCGAGGCCGCTGCCCGACACCTTCGTCGTCACGAACGGATCGAAAAGATGCGGCTTCAAATGTTCCGGAATGCCGCCGCCGTTGTCCTCGATCTGGATCATCAGGGGCAGGCTGACGCGCGTATCCGAACCCGGCAGGGACAGCCTGACGCCGGGACGGAACGCCGTCTGCATGGCGATGCGACCATTGTCATTTGTATCGCCGATCGCCTCGGCGGCATTCTTCAGCAGATTGAGAAACACCTGCACGAGCTTGTCGCGGTTGCCGAGCACGGACGGCAATGACGGATCGTAGTCTTCCACGAAGCGCAGCTTGCGGCCGAAGCCGTGCTCAGCGATGCGCCGCACGTGATTGAGAACGTCATGGATGTTGACGGCATCCTTCGCCAGCGGACGTTCGTCTCCGAACACTTCCATGCGATCGACGAGCATCCGGATGCGGTCGGTTTCGGCGCAGATGAGTTGCGTCAGAGCCCGGTCTTCATCCGACAGGCCCGGTTCGAGAAGTTGCGCCGCGCCGCGAATGCCGGAAAGCGGATTCTTGATTTCATGCGCCAGCACGTCCGCCATGCCCGACACCGAACGAGCCGCCGCACGATGGGTCAACTGCCGCTCGATCATTTGCGCCATCGAACGCTGCTGCAGCATCAGGAACATATTGCGCGGCTCTTCCGGCAATGGTCCGCCGTAGACATCGACGAGTTTGCCGCCCGAGAAGCGCGGCGTTGCAACCTCGACTCCGTATTCGTTGATGGTCGCGCCCGTCGCCTTCACTTGCTCGACAAGTCCGAGCAATGGACAGCCGAATGCGACGACGTCGGAGATCCGGCTCCGCGTCAGTGTCGTCGCGCTCATCGAAAAGAAGGATTCGGCTGCGGCGTTGGCGAAGACGATGGTCTCGTCATCCGCCACGACAAGGATCGGATGCGGTAGCGCGCTGAGCAGGCTCTCGCAATCGACGACACGCGCCGGCGGCAACACTGCTTCGAGTTTCGATTTGCGCGCTGCCGTTGATTTACTCATGCGGCCAAGGGCTCCGCGCCCGAATAAAATGCCGAAAGCCCTTCAAGCACGCGATGCGGATCAAGCGTCGTGCAAAGACGCGCCCGCCATGCCTTTGCGGTCGCCGCGTCGGCTCCGCTGGAGACAAGATACCAGCCGACGTGCTTGCGGGCGTTCTTGAGACCGAGGTCGCGACCGTAATGCGTCAGCATCGCATCGATGTGTTCGAGCGCGATATCGCGTTGCTCAGGAAGGCTCGGATCGCCAGGGTCTTCCTTGGAGGCGAGAGCCGCAGCGATACGACCCGGCATCCAAGGCGCGCCGTATGCGCCGCGTCCGATCATGACTCCGTGC
>DATLJG010000274.1:0-8445 GCA_035538995.1 Hyphomicrobium sp.
CGCTGGGCGAGTTCCCGCGTGTCTGGCCAAAGCATGAAGAAGAATTCTGCGCAGCCAATGTCGGGAGCGATCTGATGGCAACGGGAACGGGCGTGCTTACAGCGGATGGCGAGCTTCGGGCTTCCCAATCCGGCGAACTGATCAGGGCAATCGATTGGAAGGGAGCATTCTGGGTCGCAAGCGGCGTTCCAGCTCTCGTTCTGTTTTCGATCGGTGGAATCGCGGGCGTCGCGGGCAAAGTCGCGGTGCTTGTGTGGACCGTGTCCATGATCATGGGTTTCATTCAATCTTTTACGTACGCGGAAATCGCGGGGCTTTTTCCGAATAAATCGGGCGGAGCCTCGATCTACGGCGCCGCGGCCTGGGTCAGATATTCCAAGATCGTCGCGCCGCTTTCCGTTTGGTGCAATTGGTTCGCCTGGTCGCCTGTGCTGTCTCTCGGCTGTTCGATCGCCGCGGCCTACATTCTGAACTCACTGGCGCCGATCCCTCCTGCGGACGCGCCGCAGGTTCTGGCATGGGTTCATGCACATGCGGCTTCGATCACGGCCGACTCGCCGCGTGTCGTCGAGTGGCTTGCCGCAAACCATGGCAAGACTGCCGCCGATGCGATGACGGCGCTGCTGTCGACCGATGCGATCGCAGCGTTGACCCCTTCGATTCGCAATTGGTCGTTGTTCCACGGAGCCTTGGGACCGGTCTCGTTTTCGTTCAATTCGGCGTTCTTCGTCGGCGCCGTGTTGATGCTCATCACCTTCGCAATCCAGCATCGCGGCATTCTCGGTACGGCTAGCGTCCAGAAGTACATGGGCCTCGCTGTTATCATTCCGATGTTCATCGTCGGCGTGGTGCCGATCCTCACGGGCCAGATTGACTGGTCGAATTTCACGCCGATGGAACCGCTGAAGGCGGCCTACGCGCCCGAACTCGGCTCATGGAATATCGGCGGCTGGACGCTCATTCTCGGTGCCATGTTCATCGCCGCGTGGTCGACCTATGGTTTCGAAACGGCCGTTTGCTACACGAGTGAGTTTCAGGATCCGGGCCGCGATACCTTCAAGGCGATCTTCTACTCGGGCCTGCTGTGCCTCGTGCTGTTCACGCTCGTGCCGTTCACCTTCCAGGGCGTCCTCGGCCTCGAGGGGATGCTGGCGCCGTCGATCGTCGATGGCTCGGGTGTCGCCGCTGCGATGGGCGGCATGGTCGGTCACGGAGGCTATGTCACCAGCCTGCTTGTGATGATGATGATCCTGGCGCTGATGCTCTGCCTGATGACGGCGATGGCCGGCTCATCGCGCACGCTCTATCAGGGCTCACGCGATGGCTGGTTGCCGAGGTATCTGAGCTATGTCAATTCGCACGGCGCGCCGACACACGCCATGTGGACGGACCTGGTCATCAATCTCGCGGTTCTTGCTATCGCCTGCGCCGATGCCACGAGCTTCTTCTTCATCCTTGCGGTGTCGAACGTCGGTTACATCATCTTCAACTTCTTGAACCTGAACTCCGGCTGGATCCATCGCATCGATAACGCCGATGTGCCCCGTCCGTGGCGGGCGCCGACGTGGCTGCTCGGTCTTGGAACGATCTTCGCTTTCGTCAATGCGGCCTTCATGGGCGCGGGCGCGAAAGTCTGGAATCCGATCGCGCTCTGGGCCGGCTTGTTCACCGCATCTCTGATCATTCCGGTGTTCGTCTTCCGTCACTACATTCAGGACAAAGGTGTCTTCCCGGCCCATATGCTGGAAGACTTGGGCCTGGCGCAGAATGATCTCTCACGGCGTAAAGCAGGCATGCTGCCCTACCTTGCGTTGGTGGCAGGTCTCGCCGTTGTGCTGATCTCCAACTGGATTTTCCAACTTCCCGCCTGAGCGCACTAAGCCTTGCCGGACCGGCGACCTCGCTGGTCCGGCATTTTTTCGGCTTTCAAGTGAAGGCGCAGAATTCATGACCATGGTGTCGCCGGGATGCGCGCTCGATTGATTGCGCTTCTCACAGTCCGAAATCCCTCATGTATCCAAAGTCAAAGTTTGGGAGAAATTGAAATGACACTGAATAAAGAGCTTCGGCAGTCGGTCCTCAACGATCGTCACGAGGCGCTCGGCGCGGACCTTTCCACCACGGCGTGGAACGACATGCCGATTCCGCAAAACTACAAGACAGACCCGTACGCCGAGACGGAAGCGGTGCGCAATCGCGCCGGACTCTTCGATGTTTCAGCCTTGAAGATGGTGAATGTCTCGGGGCCGCAAGCGCTCGAATTTCTCAATTATCTTCTTACGTCGGACGTGTCGAAGGCGAAGGTTGGCGATTCCCATATCTCCAACATTGTCAATGAAGACGGGGCTTTGATCGACGACGTTATCGTTTACGTCGACGGACCTCAGGACTTCCGCGTGTCGCACGGCGGTGGCACCTTCGAGGAAGCGGCGTCTCCCGTCGCGGAAAAATTCGACGTCAAGGTTCAGCGCGACAACGACGTTCATATCCTGTCGCTGCAGGGGCCGGTGGCGCTTGATGTTCTGGCGCCGCATACCCCGTTGAAGCTCGCCGAACTTCCGTATTTCCGCCATGAGACGACGACGCTTTTCGGCCGTCCGGTTCGGATTGCGCGCGGCGGCTATTCGGCCGAGCGTGGGTATGAAGTGTTCTGCTCGGCCAAGGACGCCCACTTCATCTGGGACTCCATTCTCCAAGCAGGAAAAGACAAAGGCGTCATCCCTGCTTCCTGGTCATGCCTGGATATCATTCGCGTCGAGGGCGGTCTTCTGTTCTTCCCCTTCGATATGACGCACGGCGATACGACGCCGTGGGAAGTTCGTGCCGATTGGACGCTCGATCTTTCGAAACCGAATTTCATCGGCAAGAACGCGCTGGAAGCGAAGAAGGGCAAAGAACGCTCCTTCATCGCGGGTCTCGATGTTGCGGCGGATAGGGCGATCGAACCCGGATCGAAGATCACGGTTGGCGGCAAAGACGTCGGCGTCATTACGAGCACGACCTTCAGCCAGCACCTGATGAAGTCGATCGCGATGGCGCAAATCTCACCCGACTTCACCAAGCTTGGCACCCAAGTCGTTATTCACGACAAGGGCGAATGGCCGGCCGTCGTCGTGGCAATGCCTTTCTACGATCCGCTTCGTCTGCGGACGCATCCACGAGCATAGGTGCCCAGAGAAATCATTCGAATTCCAACGACAGCAAGTGCGACTTGCGGCCAATTCAAGAGGATAACGACCATGACTGAGCGGATTGCGATTATCGGAGCGGGCCCCAGCGGGCTCGCCGTGCTTCGCGCCTTCGAGAGCGCGCGCAAAAAGGGCGCGGAAATTCCGGAACTCGTCTGCTACGAGCGTCAGAGCGATTACGGTGGGCTTTGGAATTATACGTGGCGCACCGGTATCGATCAGCACGGCGAACCGGTGCACGGCAGCATGTACCGTTACCTCTGGTCCAACGGGCCGAAGGAGTGTCTGGAGTTCGCCGACTATTCGTTCGAAGAACATTTCGGCCGACCGATCCCTTCGTATCCTCCGCGCGCCGTGCTGCACGATTACATCAAGGGGCGCATCGAGAAGAGCGGCATCACCGATTATATCAAGCTCAACCACGTCGTGCGCTGGGTGTCGGAAGATAAGACGACCGGTAAGTTCACAGTCGCCGTCAAGGACATGGCGACGGACGAGCTGAGCAAGGAAGAATTCGATTACGTCATCGTCGCGTGCGGACATTATTCCACGCCGATCACACCCGAATTCCCCGGCCTATCGAAGTTCCTCGGCCGCACCATGCATTCGCATGACTTCCGTTCGGCGGACGAATTCGCCGGCAAGGACGTGCTTTGCATCGGTTCGAGTTACTCGGCCGAAGACATCGGCATCCAGTGCTACAAGTACGGCGCAAAATCAGTGACGTTCTCGTGGCGTACGAAACCGATGGGCTTCAAGTGGCCCGATACGCTCGACGAGCGCGAGCTCATGGTGAAGGTCGAAGGCAAAACGTGCTTCTTCAAGGACGGATCGAAGAAGGACTTTGACGCGATCGTGCTGTGCACGGGCTATGCGAACCACTTCCCGTTCATGGATGACAGCCTGCGCCTCAAGTCGCGCAACAGACTCTATCCGCCGAACCTCTACAAAGGCGTCTTCTGGCTGGATAACCCGAAGGTCTTGTACATCGGTATGCAGGATCAATACTACACGTTCAACATGTTCGATGCCGAAGCCTGGTACGCGCGTGACGTGATCCAAGGGAAGATCAAGCTTCCCTCTCGTGATGAGATGGCTGCGGACATCGCGGAGTGGACTGCGAAGGAAGAGGCAGTGCAGGACGCGTTCGAGGCGATCGATTTCCAGACGGAATTCGTTCGCGATCTGCTCGGTCCAACCGACTACCCGCGTCTCGATGTCGACAGGGTCGCTGCGATGTTCAAGGAATGGGAACATCACAAGATGGAAAACATCCTGACCTATCGCGACCAATCCTATCAGTCGGTGCTTACGGGAACGATGGCGCCCGTCCACCATACGCCGTGGCTTGAGGCTCTCGACGATTCTCTCGAAGCCTTCTTGAACCAGCCAGCTAAACAGGCTGCGGAATAACGTCGTCCTACGGCAGTAAGTGGACTCTGGTTGCGCCGGCGCGCGGCCAGAGTCCAAATTTCAATCGTGAGGCATCATGAACGAGACGGTTTTGACGTCGCCTTTGCGGCCGAAACTTTTTGTCGAAGGCCGGTTATCGCTTGCGCCTGGCGTCGAGCGCTATGTTCTGAAAGGCGGCGGCACGGCGGTCTATGACCTCGATAAGGGCGACCGTCTGGAACTCAGTCCGCTCGAAGGCGGGCAGGCGGTGGAGATCGCCGCGTTTCTACCCGGCGGCAAGAGCGGTCTTGCAGCGCTTGGGCTCAAGGGCAGCGGCGCGCCGAACGGTATCGCGCGCGCGCTCTCAGCCGATAGCGAAGATGCGCAGCGGGTGCGCTTCGGGCTTTTCCGGCGCGGGCTCGATATCGGGCGCGTAGATGCCGCGACCGTGCTCAGTGCGGATGCGGGGCCAACAGAAGTCGTTTCATTGCAGGCGGATCGGCCCGTCGTCGCCGTTCTCGGCGCGCCTGCCGAGCCGATGATCGTTTGGGACCAGACACCGGCGACCGACATTCTCGTTTTCATCGAGAGAGCCAATCCGCGTCTGTTGAACACGGCGAAGCTGCCTGAGCCGCTCGCGGAGCCGCGTCTTGATATTCGCGTCAACATCGCGAGCGTCGAGAAATTTGAAGTCTACGAAGGCGAATACATTCAGATCATCGACGTGCAGGGGCGGCAATGCTCCGACTTCCTGGCGTTCAACCGGCGCGCGCTCGACAAGGGTAGTGTCAATGGTCTCGACGGCGTGACGACGCGGACGATGCTCGGCGCGGCCTATCCGCAGCCCGGCCTGCTTTCGAAGTTTTTCGATCAGGATCGCAATCCGTTGGTCGAGATGGTGCAGGACACCGTCGGCCGGCACGACACGTTCAATCTCGCGTGCACGTCGCGCTACTACGAGGACATGGGCTATTTCGGCCATCCGAACTGCACGGACAATTTCAACGAGGCGCTAAAGCCCTATCCGATCGGCAGTTACAAGGGCTGGCCCGCGATCAATTTTTTCTACAACACCAACGTCGACTGCCATAATCACATCTGGTCCGACGAGCCATGGTCGCGGCCTGGCGACTATGTCGTCATGCGGGCGTTGTCCGATCTCGTCTGCGCGGCGTCGTCGTGCCCGTCCGACATCGACGCCTCGAACGGCTGGAATCTCACCGAAATTCAAGTCCGGGTTTATCCCAAGGACACATCTTTCAAACGCTCGATTGGACATCGCATGACCGTGGACGCTCCCTTGCAGTTGACGCGCGAATCCGGATTTCATCCGCGTACGTCGGCGCTGACGCGCAACTTCGGCGACTATCGCGGGTTCTGGGTGCCGCACTGTTTCGCGAACGCGGGTGCGGTTGAGGAATACTGGGCGTGCCGGGAACGTGCCGTCATCATGGACCTCTCGCCGTTGCGCAAGATGGAAGTGCTCGGGCCGGACTCTGAAGAATTTCTACAGGGCATCGTTACGCGCGACGTGCGCAAACTCGCGGTCGGGCAAATCGTCTATACGACGATGTGCTACGAGCACGGTGGCATGGTCGACGACGGCACGCTGTTCCGGCTTGGCCAGAACAATTTCCGGTGGATCGGTGGCGACGACGCGAGTCTTGTGTGGCTCAAGGAGCAGCTGGCGAAGACCACCTATAACGTCCATCTCAAAACGGCGACGGCGGAAATCCATAATGTCGCCGTGCAAGGTCCGAAGTCGCGCGAGATCCTGGCGGGGCTAATCGAGACGCCGCCGGGCCGTCCGACGGTGCAAGAGCTTGGTGTGTTCCGCCTCACAGTCGGGCGTATCGGTGGCGTTGCCGGGATTCCCGTTCTCGTTTCGCGCACCGGTTATACGGGCGAACTCGGTTACGAAGTCTTCTGCCATCCGAAGGATGCACCGGCCGTATGGGATGCGATCATGGCGGCGGGCGCCCCGTTCCGTATTCAGCCGTTCGGGTTCGATGCGCTCGATATGGTGCGGATCGAAGCGGGTCTCGTCTTTGGCGGTCATGACTTCGATTCGACGATCGATCCGTTCGAAGCGGGCATCGCCTTCACCGTTCCGGCAAAGAAGGAAGAGAATTACATCGGGAAAGCAGCGCTGGATAAGCGGCGTGCCAACCCGCTGTGGAAGTTTGTCGGCTTGGAAATCGCAAGCAACGAAACGCCTTCGCACGGCGACCCGATTTTCGTCGGCCGCGCCCAGGTCGGGCACATCACCAGCGCGACGCGGTCGCCGCTGCTGAAGAAGACGATTGCCTTCGCGCGCGTGGACGTAACGCATGGGGTCGCCGGTACAGAGCTGGAAGTCGGCCGGCTCGACGGTATGCAGAAACGCCTCAAGGCGACCGTCGTGCCCATCCCGTTCTACGACCCGAAGAAAGAGCGCGTGCGTATGTGACCGCCGCGCTTTGATGATTGGCCCCGTTGTCGCGCCGCGTCCGAACTCGCTATTTGAACAGCGAGGTGAGCGAGAACGACGACGCGACAACGACGGGCGGATTTTCTGCGACCTGCGGATAAGGCTCATCGATGTAGACATCGACGCCTGTGGCCCGTCCCGCCTTGATGATGGAGGCAACGTAGGCCCATCCCTTGGGTTCAAGGCCCAGACACGCTTCCGACATCTCGCCCTTCAGGCGTTCGTGAATGGCGATGTTGCCGCGCGCGAGGATGGCCGAAGTTTGGCCGGGACTGAACCGCTCTCTATCCCAGAGCTTCGTCAGCCGGATGCCGACGACATTGCGCTTGATCGTCGGCCCCCAGGTGACCCGTTGCGCCGAAGTGAATGCGTATTTGCCCGGCGGCAATGGACCAATAGCTCTTGCCGCCAGGCAATCGGGGTCGGGATTGTTCCGACAAACTTCGCGGCCGGAGATGGCCCATGCGATCGTCTGTCCGTGAAGTTGCGGATCGTCGGCAATCACAAAGATGCGCCCTGTTCGGATCGTGTAGCCAAGGCGGAACTGCTGCAGTCGATCCGGCACCTGGTGAACGACATCCGCGAACGGACTGCAGATTTCGCCGCCTGTCAGCTTTCTCGGGAAGCCCTTGTGCTGAATCGTAACGTAATCGACGCCGGGCGCGCAGTCCCACTGCGGCAAGACCTTCTTGCTTGCCAAGGTGCTGTGAGATGGCGGCGTCGGCGCAGGCAGCTTAGCGGTTATCGTGTCGGGCTTCTTCGCAGGCGGAGGCTCGGGCGCGAGTTCGATCGGCCCGGACTTCGGCAACTGCCGGATTTTCTCGCAACGTTCCGATAGCTTCGGCGGATGTATCTGCTGGACCGCCAATCGCCGCGCAACGATGCTGCTCGCACCTTTGGCGATGTAGGCCTTTATGAGGGCCTGCTGGACTTCGATTTGCTCGGGCGACAGTTCGAAGATGCAATCGTCATAGATCTGATCACCGACCTTGCTGAAGAAGTCGGCAATCTGCCCTGCGGCTTCGGCCGCGGCCCCTGGATCGGCTTTCGGCGGCTGTTGCGCGTTGCCGTGACCGGGCATCAGCATAGTCAGGCCGACCGCGAGTGCGAGCAGCGTGCTGCGCGGTCGTAGCCGATGCGATCTGGCGGTCGGCTTTCGGACCCACTGGTGACGTCGCGTGATCATTCTGTCCTTGGCAATATCGGTGTAGCGTCCCTTCAAGCAAATAATACGGCGAGAGTCGGGGCAAGAGAGAGGCTAGACCTGAGCGACTCGGATTTGTCCGTGCAAAAAGCGCCCTGCTCGTATCTTATCTCCGATGACGAGAAAATATGTTTGTTTCTGGATTTGCGATGCTGGCGCCGCCGTCGGGCCATGGGCGGAGTTCAATCCCG
>DATLJG010000275.1:0-27303 GCA_035538995.1 Hyphomicrobium sp.
GCGAGCGAGGCAACGAAAAGGCCGCGCACCCGATGCGGGCCCCCCGCCATCGTGTACGACCTGCGCGGCATGAGACAACCTCCAACATGAAATGAAGGAGGTACCTGTGGCCATTCTAAGATTTTTCGGGAGGTCTTTTTCCTCTTCAGATGCGCACGTAGCGATTCCCGAGGGTGTGGGTTGCGGGAGGTGAAACCGCAGTCGTCGATGGACAATCACGCGGCGCACACGCGCGCGACCGGTCAGATGGATTATCGCAAACCGGTTGGTTGAGTTCGACCATCGATGCAGAGGCATTCGCAGTCCGCCAGCGCGTGCATCGCTGACAACGCGAGCCCGATCGCAGTCGCTGCGCTACGCACGAGAGATCGCTTGCTTGCGAGAGAACTTTTCATGACGAGCACACCGAGCCGTCACAGAAATGTGCGACTGGCGGTATGAGCCCATTCAGCGCTGTCAGATTTGTGGGCCAACTTGTGGACCGTCGGGAAAATTTGCAGAAAATGATTTGGAATCAAGGGTGCATGGCGGAGACGGAGTCCGTAGAACCCCATCCTTCAGGCCGCAGATTTCCGTCGGCGCAAAATCGCGAAAACCCCAATAATCCCTTATATACTGGATAAAAACGGGTGTTACATTCGAACGTCTGTCCGTGGACGTCCGCCGAAAGCAAAGTTGCAAATGGGCATGAAAGTGGGCATGAAGTGGGCACAGTCACGCCCCCAAGGAATGCTCATGTCCCGTGCGCTAAACCGCCTCACCGTTCGACAAGTCTCCGCATTGAAAGACGTAGGCCGTCACTCTGATGGCGGCGGCTTGTATCTGCGCATCACCCCGGCTGGCGCGCGGTCGTGGGTGTTCATGACGTCACATTCGGGCAAGCGCACAGAAATCGGGCTCGGCGCCGCGACTGACGTGACGCTTGCCACGGCGCGTCGGCTGGCTACCGAAATGCGAGAGGCTGCGGCCACGGGGGGCGATCCCCGGTCCGTGATCGCGCCGAAGGAAGCGGAGACGACGGCGCGCATCGTTTCATTCGGGGACTTCGCCGAAGAATACATCGCTGGCGTAGAGGCGGGATGGAAAAACGAGGTCCACCGCCAGCAATGGCGCCAGAGCTTACGCGATCACGCAGCGGCTCTGACCGTGATGCCCATTGCCGACATTACAACGGACGACGTTCTGGCAGTCCTACAGCCCATCTGGCTTTGCAAGGCAGAGACCGCCAGCCGTGTGCGTGGCCGGATCGAAAAGATTCTCGATGCGGCGAAAGCCAGAGGTTTTCGCCCGCGTGACGCGATGAACCCAGCAGCCTGGCGGGGCCATCTGGCTTTGCTCTTGCCGAAGCAGCCGAAGTTGGCGCGTGGCCACCATGCGGCATTGCCCTTCAAAGACACCCCAGCATTCATGACCAATCTGCGGACCCGCCCCGCTCTGGCCGCCCGTTGCCTCGAATTCATCATTCTGACGGCTTCGCGTTCTGGCGAGGCGTTGGGAGCTATGTGGGGCGAGGTCGATTTAGAAGCAAAAACTTGGACCGTGCCGAAGGAGCGCATGAAGGCAGGTGTCGAGCATGTCGTCCCGCTGTCCGAAGCCGCGATGACACTGCTAAAAGATTTGCGACCGGAGAAGCCTAAGCCAAGCGCTTTGATTTTTGCCGTGGGCGGCGTTGCACGAAGCAACATGGCCATAGCGATGCTTCTGCGCCGGATGGGTTATGACTGCACGAACAAGCTGACCACTCATGGATTTCGCAGCACATTCCGCGATTGGGCGGGTGACGCTACCGACTTTCCGCGCGAGGTTATCGAACAGGCTTTGGCCCACACGATCGAGAACAAAGCCGAGCGGGCCTATCGGCGTGGCACGGCTATCGAGCGTCGCCGAAAGCTGATGGATGCTTGGGCCACCTTTCTCGCGGATGGCGTCAACGCGAACGTGACCCCATTTCCAAACCGCGTCGCGTGAAAAAGCTTCACTTTGGCCTGGACGCAAAGCTTTTTCGAAAACGTCACAGCACCATAGTAAGACAAGCTTGGACGTCAGAAACAAATGTATCGACCTCGTGCGCTGAAGTCGGAAAAGCGCCTGCTGAATGCGTGTAGCGATTTCTTTTATGAGCAATCGCTACCTCAAAATTCTTGGCTTGTTGCGTCGGCAGGTGCCCACGCCTCCCGCGCGGGATGCCGTTTAGCTGATAAAGTTTGCCACCTATTCCGCTTTTTGGATTGATGCCGTTGGCCGCGAGAATTGTGGAAAGACACGTATCAATCGCGCGGCTGGCATGGATGACTTGCAAAAGGCGCTGGCGGTTTAGGGGCTGCAATCGAGAACACCGCCCTAGCTCTGAAAGCTCAAGAGCGATCTGAGCGATTTCGCGTCGAGCGCCATACGTGGCAGACCCGACCAATAACGCCAACATCGCTTGGTGCCGGGATTTGCGAACGCTCATTTCAATCTCGCATAACGGGCAACCATGTCGCCGACGACATCTCTCGAACGAGAAGAATACAATGGAGCGAACACCCATCCTGCAAATGCGCTAGCACGGATTATTTTATCTGGATCGCCTGGAACACGAGGATAGTCGGGCGCCAACGCCAATCCGGCCGGATTGCCCGTAGGCTCGTCTCCGTCAGGCGTAAACCAACGTTCGACACCATCGATGTAGAGATTTACGACATCCCTTGTTTCGGGTTTGAAATCAAAAAAAGCGCCATCGATGCCGCCGGGCAAGATGTCTCGCGCAGGTCGCCCGGATGACCGGACATAGGGGATGTCATGCGGCCTTCTAAATCGCTGCGCAACACGCGCGACGCGATAGGTGTCTGCAAACCGACGCACAGCCAGTTCGCGATCTCTTTCTATCCCAGCATGCATATTAAATGGCTTAGGATGCGAGATTATGGATACTATTTGACGATTTAGTTCCGGGTCATCCGAAGCAAGCACCGTCGGCTTTTCGGCGCTCCGATCAAACAAATCAGGTTGAGCGTCGATCAAGATGAACTTTGATTCTGGGGGCAGAGCCAGCCTGTTAAGCGTAAGTCGAGTGTGCAGGAGTTTTGAGCGTTTCAGCTCATCTGCGGTCGGTATTACGACGGCGGTTATGCCGGACTTTCCACCCACAAGCACGTCCACGGGACGCATCACAAGCGGATGATCCGGCGTAGTCACGACAACATGCTCGCCATCCAAAGTGCGGCATATATAGTCGGCGATCTCTCGTCGCCGTTTGTGGATCGAATCTCTCACACGCTTGTAATCCGCTCATGAGGGCACATTTCAACCTCGATCGGTCCGCAAATGAACTCGGCGTGGTATTTTCCCAGCATCTCAGCCAGAAATGCGCCCGCGCATGCCCTGCACGAGGTCAGTATCATCTCGCAACGGACACCAAAACCGTCCTCTCCAAAAATGCTTTTCACCCTATCGTGTCCACATCGTCAACGACAAGTGGAACGAAAACCATGCCTGCAAATCTTCTCGCCGCCGACCTTGGAATCGGTCGCACAACCCTCTGGCGCTGGACTCGCGCCGGGCTACTTCCCGAACCCGAGCGCCGTGGGCGCGACGCCATCTATAGCCCTGCCGCCGTGCGAATGGCACATAGCCTTGTGGAGGCGGCACGATGATCGGCGTGCAATCTTACGCTGACAAGGCGAACGCTGCCGTCGAGCGCAATCGTGCCTCTCTCGAAGGTTCCTTGCGCCGGATGGCCGATCACGACGCCGCGAAGCCGGAGGGCGATGACGCTGACGGCATTTTCGACTGGCGCCGCGAGCGCCGAGACTTGGAGGATCGCGTCGAAGCCGATCGCGAAGCCCTGGCATTTTCGGAATCGAAGGCCGCCGAAGCCGCTGCGGCGGAAGCAGACCGGAAGGCGGATGCCGAGCACGCCGCCGAGGAAAAGGCTGCCAACGCTGACATGAAGCTCGTGCGCCAGATCGATGATCTTTCTCGTCGGCTGGCAGCGAAGCGGGATGAATTGGCGGCGAGCGTGGCTCGAACTGCTGGACACAACGCCCGTCGCGGCGCTCGAGCCTTCATCCCCGACGCCGAAGAACGGTGTCGCCGCATTCCCTCCAAGACCGTTCCCGCGTCGTATAGGGATGACGTTGTTTGGGAGAACCAAAACGGCGAGCGTCCGTGTTTTTTCGTGAAGGAGCAAAGCGGCGAGTTGGTCCCGCGTGACGTTGGGTTCACGCGCAAGGTCGTGACCATCTGCCAGAGTCCTGAAAGTTTCGAGCCCAGCCGAATGCCGCAACGATATGCCGATGCGCTCGTGCTGGTCGATATAGAAGGGCGAAAACTGTGAGCGGGGCTTCGTTCAGCGAGCGGAGCGATTGGGAGAAGCCGATCCCAACGCTCGATGAAAGCGACGATCGGCACTATTTTCTCGACACGCGGCGCCAATTCCGCCTTCGCCGCGATGGCTCGGGCCAAGTGGCGGCCGTCCATCGAGACGGTGCAAAGCACCTCGTGCCGTGGACAGACACGGACCCGCTCCCTACCTCGGAAGGCTTCGCAGAACGCATCTTCAATATCTGCGAAGCGGCGGCGACGGGAACACCGTAATTCCCGTCACCGTCGCAAAAGTCACCCGGCGCGCCAACGCCGATTTTTCGGAAACCATCACGCTTGAAAGGAAGGGCAAGCTAATGGCTAATTGGAAGTATCACTCGATATGTCGTCACCTATCATCCCTGTTGAACTTGAAGCGGTCTATTCTGATGCCCTCGGCGTAGGCCCTGGCCGCCTTCGCCGCGTCGTGACCCTGATGGAGGCTTGCGGCGCGCAGGCCCTCCCATTGCCCGACGCCATAGAATTGATGGAAAGCGCCTTGTGGTGTGGCGGCGCATTGCCAGCCGACACACAAGCCCAGCGCCGAGCGTGGAACGCAACCACCAAACGCGGCGAGGATGCCTATGAGGTCGCGGCCCTCGCTGCCTTGCCCAACATGGCGTCCGAAGCGGTCGAGGCGTCTGGGGGCGATCCAGTCGAAGCGCTCCGCGTCGTTACTGATCGCGCCAAATGGTTTGCCGATGACCACCAAATCGTCGCCGCCGTTAGAGAAGCGCTGGCGGTTCCGGTCCTTCACGGCGCCCTTGAGTTGGTAGACGCTTGCCGCAAGGCGAAAGACACCGACGCACTGGCCGCCGATCTGCGCAGCGAACTGGCCGATTTTAGCGATCTGTGGGCCTCTCGCGATGCCAAAGAGGTTTTAGCGGGATTGCCCGAGAACGAGGACTTCGCCGAAGCTTTGATTTCGCGACACCCCTTCCTTCGGCCCGAAAATGCGAGGGAAATTACGGGCCGTATGTTGCGCAGGCTGAGCGAAACGCCGCAGGAGACGCGCGAGACAGTGGTTAGTGAAAATCCATTTTCCGAGCGTTCCTCTCCACCGAGTCCGGATGCGTGGTTGGTTCACGAGAAGGCGAAGGGGATGCTTTCTCGGCTGGCCAGTCCCGCGCATGACAGCCGCACTCAACCTACGGCCAGGCACAATCCGAACACCGGAGCCCTTGATCTCCGCCGCCGCCTCCGCACCGTCGATATCGACGATCGTGCCACCTTCGATCCGCCGAATTGGCTTATCAAGGGAGTCGCGCCGCGCGCGGGTATCGGTTTGCTCTATGGCGAGAGTGGTGCGGGCAAAACTTTCCTCGCCATCCACGCGGCCATGTCCGTTGCGTGGGGACTACCGTTTTTCGGCCAGCGTACCAAACAAGGCGGAGTGCTCTACATCGCCGCTGAGGGCGGCTCTGGGGTGCTACCGCGCTTCCGAGCCGCACGTCAGGCTTTGAATGGAGCGATCCTTGCAGCCGGTCTGGTGCGCGGGCCAGACACTCCGCCCGTCGCTCGTGCGCCGCTGCGTGTTGTCACGGAATGCCCGAACCTGTCGCGCGACGGCGACCCCAAAGCTTTGCTCACGACGATCGAGGATGCCGCCAACGATTTTGCGGCGGCTGGCCAGCGGCTCGCCCTCGTTGTGGTCGATACGTGGCACGCTGCAATGGGTGGAGGTGATGAGAACTCTGCCGCAGATGCAGGCGCTGCCCTCGCACCGCTTCGGTTGGCGGCGGAAACTCACGATGCCCTCGTGCTTGTCGTCCACCATCCGGGAAAGGACACAGAGCGAGGCGCCCGTGGCTCGAACGCGCTACCAGCCGCTGCGGATACGATCTTAGCTCTATCAGTGCCTGGCCATACTGGGGCCGCTGCGAAACCCGCCAATGCCGTCCGTAGAGCAACAGTGACGAAGTTGCGCGATGGCGATGTGGGCGCCGACTTCTCTTATCGCCTGCCCATCGTCACGCTCGGAACCGATGAAGATGGCGACCCATGGACAACCTGCGTGGTCGATCCGGTGATCCCGCCGAAACTCGATGATGATGGCCTGTCGGCTGGCGATCGCGAATTCATGGGCGTCCTGCAAGTCGCAAGCGAAGAGAGCGGGAGCGCCCGCGT
The DNA here is from genome assembly GCA_035538995.1 of Hyphomicrobium sp. Lineage (GTDB taxonomy): Bacteria > Pseudomonadota > Alphaproteobacteria > Rhizobiales > Hyphomicrobiaceae > Hyphomicrobium_B. Next base: position 6,472 of record DATLJG010000275.1, read on the forward strand.
GCGGGTTCGAGAGGCGCGCTTGAGGTTCTATGCGGGCCGTCGGGACGCAAAGCCCGACGCCTTGCGGAAAGCATTCCGCCGCGCTCTCGACGATGCCGTGAAAGCTGGACGGATCGGCGTTGATGCCGACGAAGAATGGGTTTGGCTGATCGTTTCGGGACACGCCGATCAAGAAGCGTGAAAGCCGATGTCCCGCCCAATGTCCCGTATTGCTCGACTAATACGGGACAAGCGCGGGACATTCAAAACCACAGAAATCCGCCAATTCAATTTAGATTGTCCCGCGTGTCCCGCTCATGTCCCGCTCGCTGTCCCGCTCGGACGTAAGAGCGGGACAGCGGGACACGGGTCTATATAGACCCGTGTCCTGTCCCGCTTTGTCCCGCTTCGGTCGGGAGTGCATCTAACGGTATGAGGTTGCCTTTTTCGATCTGCCCAAACTGACCACGCAGACCGGCAAGCTTCCCCGCGACCCTTGCGTTTTCGCGCGGATTGCGGTTTCGGGCTACGGCAAGCTTGGCATCGCGAAGTTTTCTGTGCTGGCGATTGGGCGCCAGCAGCTTGCCGTCTTTCAAGATCACGCCCGTGATCTCGCACGGCCGGTCCACGGAGCGCTTCTCTTTGTGATACCGCAGACCGCCGCCATGGATGACGCGCTTAACCGACCATATCAACTCGTGCGGCACGTGTTCACCGCTCATTGTTATGTCGTCGATGTAGATTGACAGCACACAACCGGCGTCCTTGGCGAGCGCCGCCACCTTTCTCCACACATCGACGTGGGCGTAATACGCCAATATCGGGCTCGCCGGACTCCCGGTGGCGAGATGCCCGTCACAGCACGCGAGATTGGCGAGAGTTGCCGCTACGTCCTCCGGGCATCCCATGATGGTGTGGAAAAACCAGTAGACCCTGCGGCGGGTCGTGCTCGGAAAATATTGCTTCACATCGAGCGAATGCACGACGCGACCATGCCGATGCCGCCTGGCATTGTCTACATATGAGCGGCCCTTGACGGGGCAGAACAACGCATCAGGCGGCGATATGCGACCGAGAAGCTTTGCGATGCGTTTCTGCACTCTTTTCAGCTGCGCTTTGGGATTATCGACGATGCGCATCGTCCCGTTCTTTTTTGGGACGGGAAAATGCGAATAGAGATTCTCCGACTTGCTCAGGATGCGAAGCTCGCTAAGCGTTATGCCGAGCAACTCCGCAAGCTTTCGTTTTGTCGGCATACGGAACAGTGATGATTGCTCCAAGGCATGATATTTTTGCGCCTTCATGCGTCCTCAGCCCTAGCCTCCAAAAATTGCATCAACGCCAAAACCTTTCCGGCAACGAGCCGTTGAGCGCTGGCACGGCGGCCCGGCGTCTGAAAGTTTTCCGCAAAAAACAGGATTGACGACGCCGGTATCTTGAACGCCTCGGCATATTTCTGAACCAGTTGAAGCGTCGGTTCCTTTAAACCGCTCTCGATCTCGCTGAGATAGGATTTCGAAATTCCGAGCTTCTCCGCCGCCGCATTCTGATTGAGATCGTGAAACTTCCGAATACAACGCAAGGCAGCGCCGATCATTGTGGCCTCCTTGAGAAAGGGGGATAAAGGTAGGGCGCGCGTCTAATGTTTAAACCACTTCGCGATCTCGATAACCGCATCCACAAATTTTGTGACGTACGGCATTAAAATCAGAAGCTTGAGCATCATCCGTCCCAGCAATTGCCAGAACTTCTTCCGCCAACTAGACCGCTTACGTCCCCTGCCGAAGCCATTCTTGCGCGTACGCATGAATTGCATGCCTCCCGCTGCTGGATGCGCAACATGCGCAGCCATGTCGTCGTGCAACGGGAATGAAACGGGGGACGCTTTACCCTACTCGATACCCTTTCCGCGCGCGCGGTCGTCGGCGCGCGCGGGGGCCGCGTACTGCGGCCTAATTTGGTGAGCTTTCGCCCACCGCAAGGTCACCGACCTCAGAGAATGACGACTTGTCGTTCTGCTACTTCGGCTAACCGCAAGCTCCGCTGATTCGGGGGTCGCGAACAACGAGAAAAATTCGCCAACAGCGAACCGTCTGGGGATCATTACTGGCTAGGGGGCGGCGGAGATTCCGCTAGCCATGATCCGTGATTGGGCCAACCGCTATCGAAACCATCCTGTTTCTGATCGCCACCGCGCCCACCATGCGCGCATGGCTCAATTCCCATCACATCCAGCCCGGCTGGCCGCACTCGCAGCGAATGAACTCCGCTGGCGTGGCCCTGCTTGTCCCAACCATCCGAAATCCCCACGCTGGACTTCATCGGGCCAGTGCGAAGCCTGCAATCGCGAGCGTTCGCTTCGCCAATCCCAGCGCCGCACGCGTCGTATCCCGATTTATCTCCACCCAGCCTTGCTTGCCGCGCGCGAGGCCGGGGCCAAGCATTGGGCGGGGCCGCCGTGTCGGCATGGTCATGACGGCGTGCGCTATGTTGCGGGCGGCTTCGCCTGTGTCCGCTGTGTAAACAAAAGGACCGCGCATGTCGGCTGAATTATCGGTCACGCTCGATGCAAAATCGCTATCGCAGTTCCGGACGCTCCTTCGGGCAAGCCGAACTGAGGCTGCGAAAAGCCTCACCTTCGTAGCTGAAAAGGCTCAAGATGCGTGGCGTCTGGAAAATCACCGAGTTTTCAAGCTACGGTCAAACTGGATCGATGTTGGTGTCCGAAAGCAAGCCGCGACATCCGGCAATCTCATCGCGCGTGTCGGCACGATCGATAAATTTGCAGGGCGGCATGTCATCGGAGTCGACCAAGAAAAGGGGCACAACAATCCACATGGAATTTTTGTGGCCCCTTACGCTCAAATCGAGAACGCAAAAACACATAGCAAAATTCGGGCGGCGCTACGCTCGATGATGCGAACCAAAACAAAGCCGTTCTGGCGGCACGGCATGTTGCTGCGTCGTATCGGGAAAGGGCACGATGCGCCCCTGACCGTTCTCGGCTCGTTTCGTGAGCAGATCAGGATCAAGCCACGGTTCGATGCTGAAGGAGTCGTGGGAGGCGTCGTGCAGCGCGAGTTTCCGCGCATTTACGAAAGGTTGATCCTCCGTTGGGCGGAGCAGGCAAAGCCTTGACGCTTGCTTTCCGACTGCCCCTTCAGGACCTGACCGCAGAACCGCATGCCCTGAAAAAAACCGTGGGTCCTTTCGGGAGCCACGGCACGGGGGTAACGTCCGAACGGCGCCCCCCGGCTAGTTATGAGATGAAATATCATCTTGTTATCATCGGGGAACAAATTGGAAAGCTCCGAAAAAATAAAAATTTAAAATTTTGAAAATAGGAGGTTATTTCCATCGGAAATGCAATTGATCGGCTGTTTCCGATTGCAAATCAGGACACCGAAACCTTCCCGTCTCAAGGGATACTCTTCGCTACCCTTGCGACATGGAACAGAAACGCTGGAATGAACCGACGCCGATGACTAGGCCGTCGCGTATTACCATCCCCGAGCATGCGCATCCGGTGGCAAAATTTGCTTTCCGGCAGATGTCCGAACAGCGCATTTCCTACAGAGAGATGGAGGCTTGCAGCGGCGTACTGACCTGCACGCTGAAGGCGACAAGAAATGAAAACACTCCTGGGCTCAACACAATGGATGCCGTTCTCGGAGTACTAGGCTTCACGCTCATCCCCGTGCCCCTGCCCAACCGACTGCCGCCCGCGCTTCGCGAAGACCTCGAAGCTCTCGCCGACAAACACGGGGTAGATGGGGACCTCTGTACCGAGTTGATCGCGGCCTGCGTAGGTCGCTATCCGTGGACAGCGAAGGCGTGGCAGGAACACAAGCGCTCTGGTGAGCTTGACCTGACGCGGACATCGACCACCTCGCGGTGCATGTCCTACGGCAATGATGGAAAACACGTTTCTCGACTTCCGCACTGAAATTTCAATATGACCACGCCCTGAAACTCAAGTTTCCTTGACAGGTGTCAACGAATAATTCATGATTTGTTCTCATAAGCAAATCGTGGGGGTTGCGAGGCTCGCGATGGCGCGGAAATCACAGAAAAAGAAGATGAAGATGCCGAAGTGCCGGGCGTGCAAGCGCCAGTGGCGCCCAGCTCCTGGCATCGTATCATCGTCCGCATATTGCAAAAAATGCGCCTCTGAACGTCGCAAGGCGGCGGCACTTCATTTCGGTTGGCGACCGATCACCGTCGCCGATTTGAACGGTCCCTATTTGCTGCCCACAAGGCTGCGCGCAGCTTAGGACGCAAAAAAAGTCTCAAGGCCCGATCGTGCTTTTGCCTTGCTGACTACTCCTTCGGAACCGCCGAGGCTCTTTTTTCGACCTTGCCCGAGTGGCTCACTCCACGCCGACCATTCATGCTTGTGGTCGGAATGGCGTATCCACTCGACGACTACCCGTCTCGTCTGCGTTTGTCGTTCCCACCGCACCAATCCGGGGGTGACTTCGACCGACCAGACCGGATCGGTGGGCAGGCCGGAGACCGCATTGAGGGTCTGCGCAGTATTCTGGAATCTGGCCGCCGGATCATCATTCAGCATTTTTCTGATGGCGCGACGCCACGGCTTTGGAATGTGAGGAAGCCATTTTAGGGTGTCAACGAAACCACCGTCGCGAATGATCGCTCGCGGCGCCCCAGATTCTTTATACCAAGCTTCGCCGTGAAGCAGGCGATATAGCGTCATGCCAAACGCCCATATGTCCGTTTTGGCGCTCGTGCCGCTACCCTGCCAAACTTCGAAAGCGATGTGGTCGCTGTAGCCAGCCTGTGAGCCGTAACCGAGCACGAGCTTGTCTGTGACCAAGCCAAAGTCGCTGATCTGCGCGACCGCGCCCGAATCCAGTAAAATATTGCCGGGCTTGATGTCTCGATGCAGCATTCCGCGCGCGTGAAGAGCGCTTAAACCCATTAGCACGTCCGTAGCGACTCTGTGGCATTCGGCGAGCGACATCGGCCCCCGTTCGAACGAGGCCTGCAACGAACCACCCGAACAATACGCCATACAGATGCAGACGCTGTTGCCGTCTTCAGCTTCGACGATGTGATGAACTTGCACCACATTTCGATGCTTCGCCTTGGACAGGTTCTGTCCTTCAGCAAGAAAGCCTGTCTTGAGCGTCGCCCAATCCGCATCGCTTTGTCCCGGCTTCCTTGCCAGCACTTTCACCGCGACCGTCCCGTGAACGTCATCTCTGCCGAGATGCACTTGTCCGAAAAAGCCGCCGCCGATCCTTTGCAGAACTTGCAGGCCCGATTTGTATTGAGTCATTCGGCGCTCCGAGCCGCAACCAAGAGCATTGCCGCTTCTCGGCTGGTCTTGCGCAACCTTCCGCCTGCGACAGCGTCAGCCCAGAACGCCTCATCCTTCAGATATTCGTCTACTTTCCTGTCACCAAAGTTTCGGCTGATGGCGGCTTTCGCCAATTCACGAACCGGGCAAACCGTAGCTGCGGCTGCGATGGCCACGCCTCGAACCTCGGCGCTTTCCAAATGCGAAAGCTTCGTCGTCCCCATGGTAAGCGCGCTGGCCTTCACGACGACCTCATCAACGCGGTTTTCCCGGAGATAATCGGAGCAACGCTGATGCAGTACGGCGTAGGCTCTGGCCTTGTCACCGTTTTGCAATTTCCATGTGTCGTCGGACAAGATGACGAGCGGAGCATCGGTCGCGTCAGGCACCTCGACATCCACTACCGTTACAGAGCTGCCTGAAGCTACTAGCCCTACCCACCGTGCTGGCATCTGCCCCCCAAAATTGATTCGCAAATATGCCTCTGAATAGCAAAAAAGCGCGAGTATTGTCAGCGCCGGACCTTGCTGCGCTGCGTATGCAGCCGTGCGTTGCTGCTAGGTCCGATCACATGCTCCAACGGACATATCCGTCGAGCGCCGGACATATCCGTCAGTGTGCGGACTTTTTTAGCCAAGGTTTGATGTTTTCCACCGTGCAGCCCCCCGCCATGGCAGGTTCGCGCGGCAGTCACGCAGATTGGGAAGCATCATGACGACGAAGCTGATCGAAGCCTTTGACGAGTTAGACCAAGCGAACGACGAGCATGCCGGAGGTCCTATCGATTCTGCGTCGAAGGTATTGCGATCGATCGAGACAGAGATTCTATCGAGGCGTGCGGACACAACCGACGCTCTCGCATGGAAGGTGCGCCGCCTGGCGCGTGCCGTCGCGAATGATTGGTGCCCATCCGAAGCAGAAGTCATCGCGCAATCGATCAAGCGCGATCTATCGCATAGCGATGCATGTGTCCGCTGACGTCCGTAGACGTGCGCTGAAAACCGAAACGCAAATGGGCATGGGAATGGGCATGAAGCCCGTTCCAGCGGAACTATGTAATGAAATCAATACGCGATGGCGGAGACGGAGGGATTCGAACCCTCGATACGCTTTAGGGCGTATGACGATTTAGCAAACCGTTGCCTTCAGCCACTCGGCCACGTCTCCCCAAACCAGTGGGTCGCAACCCTATAGAGGGGGCCCCGCAGCATTGCAAGCAAGGGCCTTCGACTTCTCCGAAGCAGACTGCGGACAACAAGGTCGCGGCACTACCTGCCGCCGCAAAGTCGTCCTAGTGTTCTGACCGTATATATTGCCAGCGGAATTGGGGGCCGCCGTGATCATCGGATTGAAATCGGGTTTGAGCGTCGCACTGCTTGCTTTCCTCGCCACGAGTGTGGAAGCGGCGGAAATGTGCGTCAAATGCACCGGTCCCGACGCGAGCTACGATTGCGTCGTCAATAATTCCAGCCCGATCGATACCGTCACAAAGCTCTATTGCATAACCGCGCTGGCAAAAGAGGGCCCGCACGCGAGTTGCGCCATCGACCGCAATAGTACGGGACCCTGTCAGGGCGCGCGCAAAGAATTTACAATTCCGGCGAGCACCAATGAAGGTCTCGGCGCCCCTGGGCAGCAGAATGCCGGTGCTCCCATTCCATCGTCACCGGACGGCACGGCCGTTGCTGCGCCTTCTGGCGGCATGGCTCCCGGCGATCAGCCGCCTGTCGGCGAGCCGCCCGACCAAGACGTGAGCAATGCGCCGCCGAAGACGGTGCAGGAAATGGTCGAAAAGGGCACGAAATCGGCGAGCGACAGCTTCGCAAAAACGCAGAAGACGGCCGGGAATGCGGCCAAGTCGGCGGGCTCAGCGTTGGAGAATGCGGGCTCGGCGGTCGGCAATGCCGCCAAGACATCCTGGAAGTGCCTGTCGTCGTTCTTTTCGAACTGCTGACTGGCACGCGCGGTCGCCCTTGCGCTCGTATGACCGCAAAAAATCCATCGAAAACCTATTGGCTCAATGGACTGAGGATAGCCATTCGCGCGCACGCTTCTGCGCCTTCGTGATTTCGGACCGGGTCATATCGCGCGACAGCTCAAGCCGATACCGCTTGGCTTCGCTATTGCCGCGCATTGCCGAGATATTGAACCATTTGTGCGCTTCGATCAGATCGACCGTTCCGTCGCGTCCCGTGCAAAAGCTGAGCCCCAGTTCGAAGAGCGCGTCGTGTTGACCGCCCTGAGCTGCAAACTCCGCAATCCCACGCGAGGAGATATCCAAACGTGACATTTCTTACGTACTCCCACTAGCCGGCGCCCTTCAGGTTTTTAGGACTTTGGAAACCGGCGAAGCGCGGCACCCGTCCATTTTTGGCGTCAAGGGGAGGATCGCAGCCGTTGGATGAAATCTCGTAAAAAGCCGCGCAAATTTGTTGTAAGACTTAGGGAATTTTCGTTTCCGGCCGGCAAAAATTCGCCAGATAACGGCACATTTCTTCCGAAATGTATCATGATGTTACCGGCTCTTAAGAGCGGTTGCCATCTTTGGCTAACCATGTTTTGAATCCCCCACTAACGAGCGCCTAAGCGATGACGGGTCGCGTGAGCGTTCAGCCGGGGTTCAGTCTCCGAAAGGTAACCATATCAATGAGACGCGCGAGCGTCTCCAGGGCACGGAGGGACCAGGGCGGCAGCCGTTCTGGATTGAGGGGAAAATGAAGCAGACGTTCATTCGCCGCTCGCTCGCGCTCGCGAGTTTTCTGGCGCTTGCCGGTTGCGCTCAAGACAGCGGCTCCAGACCGTCGTACATCGGCCTTGTGGACCTGACCTCCGACAGCCAGAGCGAACCTGACATGACACCGTCCGGCCCCGCGTCTGAAGCGGCGCGGTATGTCCAATCCAATAAAATTCTCGGAGCGATGGCTTTTCATCGCGTCACGGGGCGGACGATCGATCCGGGCAGCCTGGGGCGGCCATAGCCGCTAGGCGTGCTTGCGCGATACTTCGTCAGGTTTTCGAAGTTCAAGACCTCTTATCACCGCCGGGCGTTCGGCGATGCGCGCCAGCCAGCGTTCGACATGCGGAAAATTCCGGATGTCCTGTCCCAGCGTCTGCCAGGTTCGCGCCCACGGAAAAGTAGCGATATCGGCGATCGAATATCCTCCCGCCAGATAATCGCGACTGGAGAGTTGTTTCTCCATCACCCGAAAAAGCCGCTCGACCTCTTTCGTATAGCGGTCGATCGCATACGGAATGTTCTCAGTCGCATAGGTCCGGAAATGTTCGCACTGACCCGCCATGGGGCCGAGGCCCCCGACCTGCCAGAATAGCCACTGATCGACCTCAGCCTTGGCGCGCTCGCTCGACGGATAGAACGCGCCGAACTTGCGTCCGAGATATTGGAGGATGGCGCCCGATTCAAAGATCGCCAACGGCTGTCCATCGGGGCCATCGGGATCGAGGATCGCCGGAATTCGGTTGTTCGGAGAGATGGCAAGAAACGAGGGCGCGAGCTGCTCGCCTTTGCCAATGTCGACGAACTCGACACGATAGGGCGCGCCAAGCTCCTCGAGCATGATCGCAATTTTGTAACCATTCGGAGTCGACCAGAAGTAGAGCGTGATTGCCTCTTCTTGTTCGTCGTCCAGCATAGCAATCCTTATGGAACGAGAATGATCGATCCCGTTGTACGACGCGCTGCGAGATCGCGGTGGGCCTCCGCCGCCTCTCGCAGCGGGTAGCGGTGGTTGATCGCGATCTTGATCTGTCCCGACGACACCATGCCGAACAGTTCAGCAGCGTTCTCTTCAAGGGCCTGACGATTGGCGGTATAAGCGAAAAGCGACGGGCGCGTGGCGAAAAGCGAGCCTTTCAAGGCCGTGAGTTCGAAAGGCGGAATCGGGCCGGAAGCGTTGCCAAAAGACACCCATAGGCCCATCGGTTTCAGGCAATCGAGCGACTTGGGAAATGTGTCCTTGCCGACGGAATCGTAGACGACGTCGCATCCCTTGCCGTCGGTCAGTTCGGCGACCCGCGACACGAAATCTTCGCGCTTGGTATTAATTGTATGCGTGCATCCATAAGACGCCGCGAGCTCGGCCTTCTCGTCCGAACTCACCGTGCCGATGATCGTTGCGCCGAGAGCACGCGCCCATTGACAGGCAATCAGCCCGACACCGCCCGCCGCCGCGTGAAAGAGCATGACCGTTTCCGGCCCCACCTTGTATGTCTGACGCAGCAGGTAGCGCGCCGTCATGCCCTGCAGCATCATTGCCGCCGCGGTCTCGTAGGGAATGTCATCCGGCAATTTGATCAGCTTATCGGCTGGAACCTGCCGAATTTCAGCGTAGGCGCCGAGCACACTGCCGTAGGCCGCGCGATCACCCGCTTTGAAGGCCGTGACGCCCGGCCCAACGGCGATCACCTCCCCCGCCCCTTCAGAGCCGAGAACGGCAGGCAGGCTCGGCAGCTTGTAGAGCCCTTCGCGCTGATAGATATCGATGAAATTTATGCCAATCGCATGCTGGCGCAGCAGCACCTCACCAGGTCCCGGCTCACCGACGTCCACATCGTCATAGGCCATCGCTTCAGGACCGCCGTGGGCGTGAATTCGAACCGCATGCGCCATATTTTTAGCTCCTTATCGCTCGGTGCCGCGATTATAGATGCTGGCACCCCTCGAATCCCGCTAGACGCCAACAGGCAATTCGCCGCTGTTTCGCACTCACCACGAGACTGCCACGTTGGCTTTGTACCGCCATTTGCAACAACGGATTGAGATTCGCTTTGAAAATTTCGCGGTGCGCATATTCCAATCGTAAAGCCCTTCCATTCCTGGCGGTGCTCGTTTCGAACATAGGGCTAATCGGCTGCGGCGGGACGACCGAGCCGGCTTTCGCACAACAGCGCGGTCTCAAATGCGTCGATGACAGCAATGTCTGCATCAGCCAGCGCAAAATGGTCTACGATTCCTACATGGCCGATAAATCCCGGGCCTGGATCAAGCATCCGGCCGGCCCGCACGAATATGCGTCCGGGGTGCGCCTGATGGCCTTCAGCAAAATGCGCAAAGACCTAACGTGCGACGAGCTTGCGCGCGGCAAAGAGGAAGCCGACCGTGGGCCAGCCGCACTCAGTGGCGGCGCTCACGCTGGGCTAACGCCGGCGCAAGTGTCGCGCGGTTCGATGCTAGCGCGTGAGGTGTCACGCGAGCTCGCCCGTGAGATCGCGCGCCGATGCCGATAGAACGGCAGACATTCTTGAAGGCGATGAGCAGGCCTCCTATTTGGCTGAAGCGGATCATAAAGTCGATTGACGTCTTTGCATCCGGCCCCAACCTGAAGGCCCTTTCATGAACGTTCATGATTTTGTCGATGCCATCGTTACGTTCGTTCGCGAAAACGAGGGTTGGGCAGGCCCGGTGGCGTTCGTCGTGGCGTTTCTCGAGAGTTTTTGCTTCCTTTCGATCCTTTGGCCCGGCACCGCGATCCTCGTCGGGATCTCGGCGTTGCTTGCAAAGAGCGGAGTCGACATGAGCGTCCTCGGCCCGGCCATCATTTGGGCGGGCGTCGGCGGATCGCTCGGCTACGCCATCTCGTATTGGATCGGCCTTTATTATAAGGACGGCATTCGTGAGATTTGGCCCTTCAACCGCAATCCGGCGATGCTTGATCGGGGACAGGACTTTTTTCAAAAGTGGGGAGCGATCGGCGTGTTCTTGGGCCATTTCTTTGGGCCAGTCCGCGCGGTCATTCCGGTCATCGCCGGTATGTATGCCGTGCCGCAATGGCAGTTTCAGATCGCAAATATCCTATCGGCATTCCTTTGGGCGGCGGGCGTGATCGCGCCAACCTTTTTCGGGCTAAGCTATCTTCTGGGGTAGCCGACGCGACGAAGCCTCTAAGCCGCGCGTCCATAGCTTGCGTCCGCCAAGGCGATCCCGTAGAGGAACGGTTCGCTTTTGCGCCGTTACCCGGCGTTTTCAGAAATCCAACGCTCATTGAGGCGCATCCATGGCTAAATCGTCGGCAAAGAACATCTTGAAGCAGAAGAGAAAAGCTGCTCGCAAACTGGCCCGGCCGACACAAACGCGGATCCAGGGCAATACGGCCGGCGCCAGAACCCGACTGAAGAAGGCGGCGGGTCTGAAGCGGGCTTCCAAGGCTTCCGCGTAAAGACGACCGGTCACTTCGGCCAACGCATTGCCGGTCCATGAACGCAGTGGATCTCCCGTGAGCGATGCCGCCCAGCTCGCTGATCTCTATCCGCCGACGGCATCACCGTCGGCGAAGCCTTTGCCGCTGCTGCCGTTCCTCGCGCGATTTATCCGCAATCCGCTTCGATCGCTTCCCCAGGCTGTCTATCATGAGCCGGTCGTCACTTACGGCCGGAAGCGGCCGCTCGTCGCCTGGGTCACCGACCCCGAGCTGATCGAAGACATCCTGCTCAAAAACGCCGAGCGCTTTCCGAAAACGCGGCTTGACCGGCGCGTCTTGAAGCCGATCGTCGGCGACGGTCTGCTGACGGCCGAAGGCGAAAACTGGCGCTGGCAGCGGAAACTCGCGAGCCCGCTGTTCCGCCATACCGAGCTTCTTCGCTACGTGCCGATCATGGTCGATGCCGCAGAAGAACGGGCCGCCGCATGGGCCGGTCGTGGCTCGGCGGTCCTCGCCGATGTCGAAGACGCGATGACCGAAACGACGTTCTCCGTCATCGCCCGCACGATCCTGGCCGGCATTAACGAGGCGGAAGGGGCGGAGATCAAGCGAGCGGGCCGGGCGTATCTCGATCCGATCACCTGGGAAGTCGCCGCTTCCTTGCTGCGCTTGCCGGAATCTCTCTGGCATCCGGGGAAACGGCGCATGCGAACGGCGGCGGCGCGATCGCGTGCCATCGTCCATAATTTGCTCAACCAGCGACGCGCCGAGGGCGTGAGCGGCGACGACCTCGTGGCGCGCATGATTTCGGCGCGCGATCCGGATACGGGCAATCTCATGCCGGATGAGAGGATCATCGATAATCTGTCGACGTTTCTTCTGGCTGGCCACGAGACGACGGCCAAGGCTCTGACGTGGACGTTCTATATTCTCGCGCGGGCGCCGGAATGGCAGGAACGGCTGCGTGAGGAAGTTCGTTTCGCGATCAAATCGGAGCGCCTTGGCGCCGGTTCGATTTCCCGGTTGCCGCTCACGCAGCGGGTTCTAAAGGAAGCCATGCGGCTTTATCCGCCTGTGCCGGTCATGACTCGCGTTTCGACCGAGGACACGGTCATTGGCGGCAAGTCGCTGCCAAGCCCAACGCTCATCGTCATTCCGATATTCGCGGTTCATCGTCACCGGCTTTTGTGGCCCGATCCGGACCGGTTCGATCCCGATCGGTTTCTGCCCGGGAACGAGGCCAAATATGCGCGGACCCAGTTCATGCCGTTCGGCTTCGGGCCGCGCGTCTGCATTGGTTCGTCTTTTGCCATGATCGAAGCGAGCGTAATTCTTGCGACTTTGTTGCAGAGCGTTCGATTCGAATGGGACGGGCGGCACGCGCCAGAGCCGGTCAGCCGGGTGACACTGCGTCCGAAAGGCGGAATGCCGTTGATTGTCAGGCCGCTTTAGCTCGCCTGCCAAATCAGCTGCGTTAGGGGTTCATTCATCCCGCGTTAGCAAGCAGCAAATTTTCATTTCGCATTTGAGGCAACCGCGTGAGCGGGATTGCAAACACTTTGTGGCATATTTTGTCGCATCTCAAACGACTGCCTCCAAAGGAGAGGCCAATGACAACGACAAAAGCTCTTTATGCCATCGCCGCGATCATTCCAGGTGGATTCATCGCGCTCGCCTGCATCGGTATTCTGCACGTTGTGGGCGTCGGCCTTCGCGAGCGCCGGCAGCGGCAGGCGGCACAACTGGCAGTCTGACATCGCGTCCGACGCGACGTTCGCCGGTGTCAAATACCGAGCTTGGCTTTCAGGATCTCGTTGACAGCCGCCGGATTGGCTTTGCCGCCCGACGCTTTCATCACCTGACCGACGAACCAACCGAGCATCGAGGGCTTCGCCTTCGCCTGCTCGACCTTGTCGGGGTTCGCGGCGACGATCTCGTCGACCACCTTTTCAATGGCGCCGGTGTCCGTCACCTGCTTCATGCCGCGCTTCTCGACGATCTCCGCGGGATCGCCACCCTCCGACCAGACGATCTCGAACAGATCCTTGGCGATTTTGCCGGAAATGGCGTTCGACGAGATGAGATCGACGACGGTGCCGAGTTGCGCTGCCGAAATCGGGCACTGCTCGATGTCCTTGCCTTCTTTATTCAGACGGCCGAACAGCTCGTTGATGACCCAGTTGGCGGCGAGCTTGCCATCGCGACCCTTCGCAACGCTCTCGAAGTAATCCGCCGAGGATCGCTCGGCGACGAGAACGTCGGCGTCGTAGGCCGACAGGCCGAACGTCTTCATGAAGCGGGCCCGTTTTTCGTCGGGCAACTCGGGGAGCTTCGATTCAAGCTCGTCAACGTAGGCCTGCGTCAGCTCCAGCGGCAACAGATCCGGGTCCGGGAAATAGCGATAGTCGTGCGCCTCTTCCTTAGAGCGCATCGAGCGCGTTTCACCCTTCGCCGCATCAAACAACCGCGTTTCCTGATCGATCGTGCCGCCGTCCTCGATGATGTCGATCTGGCGGCGGGCTTCGATCTCGATCGCCTGGCCGATGAAGCGTATCGAGTTGACGTTCTTGATTTCGCAGCGCGTGCCGAGTTTGTCGCCGGGCTTACGAACCGAGACGTTGACGTCGGCGCGCAGGTTGCCCTTCTCCATGTCACCGTCGCAGGTGCCGAGATAGCGAAGAATACTGCGGAGTTTGGTGACGTAGGCCTGCGCCTGTTTCGATGACCGGAGATCGGGCTTGGAGACGATCTCCATCAGCGCCACGCCAGAGCGATTGAGATCGACGTAGGAATAATCGGGATGCTGATCGTGCAATGACTTGCCCGCATCCTGCTCCATATGCAGACGCTCGATGCCGATCGTCAGCGTTTCACCGTCAACATCGATCTCGACTTCGCCTTCGCCGACGATCGGCTGCTTGTACTGCGAAATCTGATAGCCCTGCGGCAGGTCGGGGTAGAAGTAATTCTTGCGGTCGAAAACGCTTTTCAAATTGATCTGGGCTCTGAGACCGAGACCGGTTCGGATCGCCTGCGCGACGCATTCCCTGTTGATCACGGGAAGCATTCCTGGCATCGCGGCGTCAACGAGCGAAACGTGGCTGTTGGGCTCGGCGCCGAAAGCGGTCGAGGAGCCCGAGAACAGCTTGGCGTTCGACGCTATCTGAGCGTGAACCTCCAAACCGATGATAACCTCCCAATCCCCGGTCGCGCCGGAGATGAGGTTTGTCGTCTTGGGTTTCTCTTTGAGCTTTTGCGAACTCATATGTCGTCTCCAGCCATGCGCGCCGCCATCCTAGAGACGGCCCGGCAGGACAAAATTTCAATCGGCTTTGCGCTTCAGCAGATAGCCGGCGCCCGCATAAACGAAGCCCGCGACCAGCGAAACGATAAACACGCCCGCAATCGACCTGCCGAGCGTCGGCGCGTCCCAGAGCCTCAGGAACGTTGCGATAAAGAGCAAGGCGGCACCGGCAACAGCGCCGGCGAACGAAGCGATGATCAGCTTAGTTTTATCGCTTGCTCGCTGGCCCATCATGAAAGCCACCACGATCGTCGCCGGGTTGAGCACGCCGTAGAGCAAGACCTCCATCAACGGCACGGTGGTTTCGAAATCTGGACTACTGCCCACCGTTGCCTCCGGCCTTGGCTTTGTTTGTATCCTGCGCCTGGCGCAGTTTTTCTTCCTCGAACTGGATGAACCAGCCGATCATATTGCGCCATTGGGCGCCGACCAATTCCACCATTTCCGGCGGCATGTTTTTATCGGTGGCCCGCGCCTTGACGCGATCAATGACCTGCTGAATGCGCCATTGCACGACCGCGCCTTCCTGCGTCGTCATCTTAAGCTGCCAAGCGCGGTCGACATACCCGAAGCGCTCCGCGATGAGATCGACGAGCGCCGCGTCGATGCGGTCGATCTCGTCGCGCACTTGGGTCATGTCGGCGCATTCCCACGGCCGTTTCGGATCCATTTTCTAGCCCTTCATCCACCACTTGGCAGGGACCGTGAACCGGCCCGCCGCGTCTTCGATTACCTGCGCCGTCCGGAACAGCGTCTCCTCGTCAAACGGCTTACCGATAAGCTGCAATCCGAGCGGGGTGCCTTGCGACGACAATCCGGCGGGCACCGACATGCCGGGGAGACCGGCCATATTCACGGTGACCGTAAAGATGTCCTCAAGGTACATCGCCAACGGATCGCCGCTCTTCTCGCCAAACGCAAATGCAGGCGACGGCGTCGTCGGCGTTAGCACAACGTCGACCTTGCTCCAGGCGTCGTCGAAGTCGCGCTTGATCAACGTGCGGACTTTCTGCGCTTTCAAATAGTACGCATCGTAATAGCCGGCCGACAGCACATAGGTGCCGATCAGGATGCGGCGGCGGACTTCCTTGCCGAAGCCCGCGCCTCGCGTCTTCTCATAGGTATCGATCAGGTTGTCGCCATTGACACGCAGGCCGTAGCGCATGCCGTCATAACGCGCGAGGTTCGAGGAACATTCCGCGGGCGCGACGATATAATAAGCCGGAAGCGCATACTTGGTATGCGGCAGGGAGATGTCGTGGATCGTCGCGCCGGCGGCTTTCAGCCAGGCGATGCCATCGTCCCAGAGCTTTTGGATTTCCTTCGACATGCCATCGACGCGATATTCCTTCGGCACGCCGACACGCAGGCCTTTGACGCCCTTGCCGATCGCGGCTTCATAGTCTGGAACCGGCGCATCGACCGACGTCGTATCCTTGGAATCGTGACTTGCCATCGTGCCGAGCATCATGGCCGCATCGCGCACCGTCTTGGCGACGGGGCCGGCTTGATCGAGCGATGACGCGAACGCAACGATGCCCCAGCGCGAACAGCGTCCGTAGGTCGGCTTGATACCGACCGTGCCGGTCAGCGCCGCAGGCTGACGGATCGAGCCGCCGGTATCGGTTGCCGTCGCGGCGAGGCAAAGATCGGCTGCCACTGCCGCCGACGATCCACCCGAAGACCCGCCCGGCACGAGCTTGTCGGCCGTGAGCGTTCCATCCGCCGCCTTGCGGCGCCAAGGGCTGACGACGTTGCCGAAGGCGCTCGTCTCGTTCGACGAGCCCATCGCGAATTCGTCGTTATTCAGTTTGCCGAGCATGACGGCGCCGGCGTCCCAGAGGTTCTGGCCAACGGTCGATTCATAGGGCGGCTTGAAATCATCGAGGATCTTCGAGCCCGCCGTCGTGCGGATGCCGTTCGTGCAGAAGAGATCCTTGTTGCCGATCGGAAGGCCTTCAAGAGGCCGCGCATTCCCTGACGTAAGACGCTTATCGCTTTCCTTCGCCTGAGCGCGCGCATGCTCCGGCGTCTGCAGCACGTAGGCGTTGAGGTCCGGGTTCGCGGCTTCGATCGCCGCCAGGAAGGCGTCGGTCAATTCGACGGCTGAGAATGATTTCTTTTTCAGGCCGTCGCGCGCTTCGGCCATCGTCAACGTGGTTAGGTCCGTCACCGGTCAACAGTTCCTTTCAGGCCTTTGCAGCGCTCATAGACGAGTGCCTCGTTCCCGCTCGCGACAGTGATATGGTCAGCGTCGATCCGGGTGAACGTTACGGCTTCCTCGTATTCCTCGGCGCCTTCCGAGCATTGCATCTTCGATTCAAAGGTGTTCGGCTTCGTCTCGCGGATCGTGCCGAATTCGCAGCCGCCTTCCCAACTTCCCGTTCCCTTGCGCGTCAACGTCAGCGGGTACGTCGAAATGTTGGGCGCCGCCTTGCCGCTCTCGATGGCTTCGAGCTTCTTGCAGCCGTCCGTCGGCGAATATGTCCCCTCACCCACGAACTTGGCTTCGGCCTTGGCATCGGCCGCTTGCGCAGCCGTTGCCAGGGCAAGACCCAGCGCTATGGACAAGGCGCGGCCCATGACTACTCCACAACCTTCGGTACGACGAAGTAATGATCTTCCGTCAGCGGCGCATTGGCCGTCACCGCGTCGGCAATGTCGCCGTCGGTCACGACGTCATCGCGCATCCTCATTTCTTGAGCCACGACGCGCGTCATCGGCTCGACGGCCGCAGTGTCGACCTCGTCGAGTTGCTTCACCCAGTCGAGGATGCCGGACAGCTCCTTTTCGAGGCCCTTGGCCTCGGCGTCACTGATCCTGAGCCGGGCAAGGCGCGCGATACGGCGAACGGTCGCTTCGTCGACCTGCATTGGGTATCCCTTCGAAGGTTCGGAGAACATTCTGCGATGCTCTCTTAACCGCCCAGATACCCCGGATGCAACCAGCGCCGCGCGCCTTCCGCCGGTCTCTCCGCCGCACAAGTGCCCGCACCGCCGGGGTTTTGCGGTGTCAAATGCGGCGCGATGCTGCTACTGGCTAGCGATTGCTTCAATCCCGAGCCGACAGCGACCGTACATGAGCCAATCCGTCTCCCCGGACGTGCCGGGGCGTACCCTGGAAGACCCCGACCACTTCGTCGCTGCCCTAAGCCCCTCGGGCCGGCTGATCGGCATTGACGGCGGGACAAAGACGCTCGGACTGGCGCTTTCGGACGTCGGCCGCATGATTGCCTCGCCGCTCGAAACGATCAAACGGACAAAGTTCACAGCCGATGCCGCCCGGCTCCTTTCGCATGTCGGCGAGCACGGCGTCGTCGGTCTCGTTCTCGGGCTGCCGCGCAATCTCGACGGGTCGGAAGGGCCACGGGCTCAGGCAACGCGGGCTTTGGCTCGCAATCTTAACAAGCTCAGTCCCCTGCCGATCCTGCTCTGGGACGAGCGGCTGACGACAGCCGAGGCCGAAAGAATGCTGATCGGCGCCGACCAATCGCGCAAACGCCGGGGCGAAGTGATCGATAAGCTCGCAGCCACAATTATTTTGCAAAGCGCTCTTGACCGCCTCAGCCAGCGCCGGTGAAAAGACGTTCCCACGCTGCCCATCCGCGCGGCAACTTCCACACACTATTAAGCTAATCCCGAAGCGTGCTTGCGGGTGCCTCAGACTCCGCCTATAGAAACCGCTTTAATGACCTCGAAATCGAACTCGAACGCGCTGAATAATTTTCCGCGCCGCCATTTGCTGACCTGCGAAGGCTTGTCGGCGAATGAGATCAATTTTCTCCTCGATCTTGCCGACAAGGCCGCGGATCACATTCGGCGAAATGGAAAAAAGCGTGACGTCCTGGCGGGGCGCACGCTGATCAACCTGTTTTTCGAATCTTCGACGCGCACCCAGGCCTCATTCGAGATGGCTGGGAAGCGCCTCAGCGCCGACGTCATGAACATGAACGTCGCGACGTCTTCAGTGAACAAAGGCGAGACGCTCATCGATACCGCAGTGACACTGAACGCCATGCGTCCCGATATGATCGTAGTCCGTCACCATGCCGCCGGCGCCGTGGAACTCCTGTCGCAGAAGGTCGATTGCTCGGTCATCAATGCCGGAGACGGCGCGCACCAGCACCCGACGCAGGCCCTGCTCGACGCCCTCACCATCCGCCGCGCCAAAGGGCGTGTCGCCGGCCTGACCGTCGCGATCTGCGGCGATATTCTCCATTCGCGGGTGGCGCGCTCGAACATCAACGTCCTGAATGCGCTTGGAGCGCGCGTCCGCCTCATCGCGCCTTCGACGCTGCTGCCATCGTCGCCGGACAGGCTCGGCGGCGAAGTCTTCACGGATATGTGGAAGGGGCTCGAAGGCGTTGACGTCGTGATGATGCTCCGATTGCAGCGGGAGCGCATGGAAGCTTCCTACGTTCCTTCAAGCCGAGAATTCTTCCACTTCTTCGGACTCGATCAGGAAAAGCTGGCGCGAGCGAAACCCGATGCGCTGGTCATGCACCCCGGCCCAATGAATCGCGGCGTCGAGATTGCCTCGACTGTTGCCGACGATACGCGCAGCGTCATTCGCGAACAGGTCGAGATGGGCGTCGCCGTGCGCATGGCCGTCCTCGAGGCGCTGTCGGCGCATCTGCCGAGCTTCGAGGATGCCGCCTGATGAGCAAGGTTATCGAGAAACCCAAGAGAGTTGGCAAAGCGACCGTCTTCATCAACGCCCGCCTGGTCGATCCGGCCACCAACAGGGACGAGCCGGGCGGATTGCTGGTCAAGGACGGTCTTATCTCGGATCTCGGCAGCCATCTTCGCCGCAATGCTCCGGAAGGCACGACCGTTGTCGACTGCAAGGGCCACATCCTGTCTCCCGGCCTGATCGACGTGCAGGTTTTTACCGGCGAACCCGGATACGAACACCGCGAAACGCTAAAGACCGCCAGTCATGCGGCGGCGGCGGGCGGCGTCACCACGATCGTCGTCATGCCCGATACCAATCCGGTGATTGATCAAGTCTCACTCGTCGACTTCATCCAGCGCCGGGCCCGCGACAATGCTCTCGTGCACGTGCACACGATGGCGGCGATCACAAAAGGTCTCAAAGGCGAAGAGATGACCGAGATCGGTCTTCTGAAGCGCGCCGGGGCTATCGCCTTTTCGAACGGTAAATCGAGCATCGTCAACACGCGCGTCATGCGCAACGTCCTGAGCTACGCGAAGGACTTCAACGCCCTCGTCGTGCATCACACGGAAGATCCTTACCTCTCCAGCGGCTCCATGAACTCGGGCGAGGTTGCCTCGCGCCTCGGTCTTTCCGGCACATCGAAAATCGCCGAGACGATCATGCTCGAACGCGATGTGCGCCTCGTCGAAATGACCGGGGGGCGCTATCACGCGGCGACCATCAGCTGCCGGGAAAGCCTCGATGTGGTGAAGGCGGCGAAGGAAAAGAAGCTTCCCGTGACATGTGGCGTCTCGATCAATCATCTGACGCTGAACGAAAACGACATCGGTCCCTATCGCACGTTCTTTAAAGTCCGGCCGCCCCTGCGACGCGAGGAAGATCGCATGGCGATGGTGCAGGCGTTGGCCAACGGCGACATCGACGTGATCGTATCCAGCCACGATCCGCAAGACGCCGATACCAAGCGGCGCCCGTTTGCGGAGGCGGCTGATGGCGCCGTCGGTCTCGAAACGCTGCTCGCCGCTGCGCTGCGGCTGGTGCACTCGGGCGACGTCACCCTCACCGCGATGCTCCGATCGCTGACGATCAATCCCGCGCGACTGCTTGGGTTGCATAGCGGACGGCTCGCCAAGGGAGCCATCGCCGATCTGCTGCTTTTCGATCCGGGTGAGCCTTGGGTCGTCAATAAGGACCTGCTGCGATCACGCTCGAAGAACACGCCATTCGACGAGGCGAAGATGCAGGGGCGCGTGCTTCGAACAATGGTTGCCGGCGAAACGGTCTACGAATACGCTGGCGTCGAACGCACGTAGTGTCGTTCCAAGAACTGCGAACAACGGAAACTTCCGAAGCATGGACCCGTCGTCGTTTCCGGCGCTGTTGATCGCACTCGG
>DATLJG010000276.1:0-14764 GCA_035538995.1 Hyphomicrobium sp.
CTTGTCGAGCAGCGCGACGAGGCTGGCAGTGATGACGTCGTTATCGTCCGAGAATAGTGGAACCGTCGATTGCAGGAACTGCTCCAAGCCCTTCTTCGGGAACTTGGAGTTCGGGAACAGGCTCGGATAGTTGGCGCCTAACCGCCAGCTGTAGAACGCCTGCTTGTCGCCAACCGCGAATGTTGTAGGAGGGATGATCTGCTCGCCGTCCAGATTGCCAAGCGGTCCTATGAAGGTCGGAATGCTTGCGCGGCCTCGGCGTGGAAAGTCCACGACGTACGTCGGGTAGCCACGGCGCGCGAAAACCGTTGCAAAGCCTTCACGTCCATCGGGAGTGGTTTCCCAAACGCGCCCCGTGCCGGCTCCTCCGTGAATGAAGACAATCGGCAACTTCTTTGAATTTTTTGGAATGAGGTACTGCGCATAGATCTGATCGATCTGGAAGCATTGCCCCGCGTTGCGCGAGCCTGCGCCGGGCACCGTTGGATCAAACGCTCCCGGAGCACACACCTTCCGCCCACCGGCCGACAGGCTGCCAATTTCGTCAAGCTGCAGCGGCGCGTTTTTGGATTTGCCGTTCGCTGCCGCTCCGTTAGGCAAAGCCATGGCACCGAGCAGAAGCGCGGCCACCGCAATACCAACTCGTGATCTCATAATCATAGTCCTCCCATGCGCGTGCATTGAGTTGCACCGTCTGTTGCAACCTCCAAAGATCTCAACACTGATGGATGGGCTCAATGACCGAGAGTGAACCGAACTGCGGAATGCGCGAACAGCGCGTAGGCCAAGGGCTGCACAAATCGTGCACTCAACGCACGATGTTTGGAGCACACAGTTGGATTGCTCGAAGTCTATGATCTTTCCCTCTTGAGAACTCACAAGCTAGGAAAAGATCGATGCGTAGAATGACACAAAAAGCCAAGCGCATGGTTGGTGCCGCTGCATGCGGAATTGCAGCTATTGCAATGATTTCTTCGGCAGAGGCGCAAATAGTCAAACCCAAACAGTCATTAGGAGGTCGCCTCACGCTTCAAGACGAAGGCACCTTCTTCGTTCACGGGAAAAAAGTTACGACACCATTCAACGGAGCCGTTGCACCGGGGGCTCCCCTGCCAACCCCGGCAACAATCATGATTGAACAAATGTACGTGCACTATCGAATTCCTGCGCAGGTGAAGCAGTATCCGATCGTATTCGTTCACGGAGGCGGTCTGACCGGGCAATCGTATGAGACGACGCCAGATGGACGTGAGGGATGGTCCACGTACTTCGCTCGCCAAGGTTTTCCGACTTACGTCGTGGATTTTCCGACGCGCGGCCGAGCGGGATTCAGCCCGATCGGTATTCACCAAGGCAAATATGAGCAGGACTGGAGTAAAATCCCCTCTTTCTCTCGCAGCGGGGCTGAAACGCTTTGGCCCGGCTTTCGCTTTGGCCCTTCCAACGGCGTAAAATATCCGAATCTGGCGTATCCCATTGAAGCGATGGACGGACTTCTTGCCCAAGGCTTCAATGGTACCGATGGAACAATCACAGATCGCACTTCTTTCGTTTTTGGTGCGGAAGCACTTATCAACCTGCTTGACCAAATCGGCCCCGCTATTCTTGTCGTGCACTCGCAGTCCGGCCCGTTTCCCGACCCTGTTGTCGAAGCACGACCCGGTCTCGTGAAGGCGGTGATCAACGTTGAAGGGTATGAGGGCCTGCCACCAACGGACGCTCAAATTAAAGCTTATAAAAAAGTCCCGGTGCTCGAGTTGTTCGGCGACAACATGATCGGCAATACATCTGGCCTCGGCGAACGCCGCTACGTGGGGCGCAAGGCGATCGATGACAAAATCAATGCTGCCGGAGGCTCCGCAACACCCGTTCTTTTGACGGACGTCGGGCTTAAGGGCAATACCCACATGATGATGCAGGACACAAACAACCTCAAAATTGCCGATCTTATGATCTCATGGCTGAGCAAAAAAAGCCCTTACAAAAAGGGCAATGGCCACGGCGGAAATCACGGGAACAACAATGGCAATAACGGAAATAACGGCAACAATGGCAACCACGGAAACAACGGCAACCACGGCCACCACTAGATAATTTTTCTGCAACAAACAGAGACCGTGATTTTCTATAATCACGGTCTCTTGGTCCCTAACAATGAACGCTACCGGCTCACCTTGCTCTTGCGCGGTATGCCTTCGGCGAACAGCCAAAGCGCTTTACGAAGGCCCGAGAGAATGTCGATAAGTCGGTAAATCCCCAGCGAAACACGATCGTCGAAATCAACGGCCGTGGCCGCAGATCGAGCAGCAAGTCTCTCGCTATCGCATCCAAACGCCTAGAGCGCACACACTCACCAAATGTCGTGCCATGCTGCGCGAAGATCTTATGCACGTATCTCGTGGAAATCCCGAGCTGCTGCGCAGCACTTTCAGGGGTCAATTCTGGGTTGGAAAACTGCTGATCAATGAGCTCGACAAGCTCGCGTGCAACACGGGTCGCCTGGTTAAATGTATCAGGCTTCGTATTTACGCCGGCCATCACCGGCAGCAATTCGAGCGTCGCACGATACAGCGCTGTTACTTCTTCTTCAGAATACTCCGCGATCCGATACGCCAAACTTTCCAGGCATGCCTGCATCGCTTTTGGTACAATTTGCGCCTCGAAATTTACATTGCCAAAGGTATCCTCCAGGCTGAGCGAACCCTTGAAGTCATCCTTCGGTATTTGTATCCCCAAGAGTTGGTAACGAGGCTGGGTTCCGGTGATCGCGCGGAGAGAACAAGTGCCATCGAAAATCATCACGTCCCCCTTTGACGCGACGCTCATTTTACCGTTCTGACTAACACTCAATTGGCCTTGGACGACATAGTTGAGATAGATGCAGTCGAATGGTGACTTGCCAATGTCAATCTTCGTTCGAGCGTTTGCGAACGGAGTAGCGTCTAATCGACCGACGGTAGCTTGACCAATTTTGAATGCTTCGCCCCGAGCCTGAAACCCTCGCTCCTCAATCTGCTCCGGCGTCCAGGGCATAAACGCTTGGCAGATTGCCTCGCGAAAATATGAGAAAGCCTCGGGCCGAGAGACATATCGCGTATCGAATGTCAGTCGCGTTGGCCTTGATCTACCGACGGAAGTCATCGCACCCCTGCACTTTGAACTTCGAAAAACTTTTTAAACCCTCGCAAGCCGGAACGCGATTACGCCACCCGGTGCAAGCGGTCGATTCAGTGTGCGCACGACGACACTCGCATGTGTTCTTTGCACACGGAAACGGCGGGCATCGTGCTACGGAATTTCTTCCCGAACAAGCTGCACGCCGATCAGCCTGGAGAAATATTCTCGCCAATCGCAACACTCAGAGCATAAGACGATGCGGCTACCGCAGTGCTTTCAAAACAAGTTTAATCAGCATTGTTACGACCAACGTAGCGATCGTCAGAACTTCAGATTCAGAATGCAGAATCCGATAATGCGGTGATGACCGTGATGATCACACTGGCTGTCGCCGCTCTCTCAAATCGGATTGCTTTCTAGTCTCATGACCCACTCACAATTCGGGTCATTCACGGATGCGCGTTTCAATCTTTTCAAGGGCATCCTTGCAATCGAACCATCGTGGCTCGACGCGAACAGGCTCTGTGACATCCCACCACCTGGAAGCTCGCCGGAATGTCGTTTGATTGCGACCGGTATAAGCCGGGGTTTTGAAGTTTGAAGTTATCTTCTTGTTTACCAGCCGTTGCACCGATCGGCATGCCGTTCCCTGTGTGCAAAAAAGTGTTCGTCTACTGCCTATCACCTCCAGGACGCCAGAGAACATAGTGCCTTCGTTAGAAGTGCCAAACGAGAAACATGGCTAGGAGAGGTAACATGCGTAAGCTCCAAAAACTAATGCTTGGCATCGTTGTACCCGCGATGGCCGCCGCTGGTGCAACGACGATCACGCCCGCACGCGCCGATAAGGACAACAAACTTACGTTGGGTGGCTACGGCGTACTGTATGTGGGTGGAGAATACGTGACGAAGACGGGCACGACGGCCCTCATCAAAACCAATCAGGCGCACGTCGAATACTTTTTACCCGCCAATAAAAATTCCAAAAAGCTTCCCGTCATCATGGTCCACGGGTCGCAACAGACGGGCGTAAATTTCTTGAGTACCCCTGATGGCCGGGAAGGTTGGGCTCTCGACTTCGTGCGTCAGGGGCATCCCGTCTATGTCGTAGATCAGCCTGCCCGAGGAAGATCGGTCTATCATCCCCAAACCAATGGTACGCTCAGCGGCGGTGATACCAATAGCGTTCAGACACGCTTTACAGCACCGGAAAAGTTTCCTGGTAGCTGGCCACAAGCCAAATATCACACGCAGTTCCCGGGCACCGGCCTGCTTGGCGACAAATACTTCGATCAGTTTTTTGCGTCTCAGGTTGAGAATGCATCGTCCGACAATGAGGTGATGACCACACTCGCTGTCACCGCTCTCTTAGACCAGATTGGGCCTTCCATTCTCATGACCCACTCACAGTCCGGGTCATTCACGTGGCCAATCGCGGATGCGCGTCCCAATCTTGTCAAGGGCATCCTTGCAATCGAACCTTCGGGACCGCCCGTCTCCGGCGGCAAGGTTTACGGCGTGTCTCCGTCCCCGTTGACATACTCTCCCGCCATCGCCAGTCCGTCAGAGCTTCAGTTCGAGACAATTCCGGCGGACAATCCTGATCTTAATCCCTGTCAGCAGCAAAAAGCGCCAGCCAGGCAGCTCATCAGGTTGAAGAAGATTCCGACGCTCGTCGTCACGAGTGAAGCGTCGTACCATGCCCAATACGACCAGTGCACCGCACGTTATTTGCAGCAGGCTGGCGTTCCGGTCGATTATGTCCGGCTCGAAACGGTCGGCATCAGAGGCAACGGCCACATGATGATGATCGAAAAGAACAGTGCGAAAATCTCCAAGTTGCTGATGAAGTGGGTCAACAAGTACGTGAAGTCGCCCCATAAGAATGTTGCGTCTCGTTGAGATCCGTTTCCCCATCTAACCTGAGGCGCGATTGGTTCTGGCAATCGCGCCTCAAAAAATACTAACCCACTTCACGACAGCTGCTCGCCATGCTGGCAATCCCCTGCTCTCATCTCGAACTCTCTCCGTGCATCGCGGCCCGACGCCGGTATTCTGCTGGCGTGAATCCGACGTGCTGCTTAAATGCCCGCTGGAATGCAGCTTCCGACTGGTAGCCTACATCCTCGCCGATCGTCGCCACCGAGTTCGATGTGGATCGCAAGGCGTTTGCTGCTGCTGTCATGCGCACATCGGTTAGTAGCTCCGTGGCGGAGCGGCCGAGGCTCTGCTGAAACTGGCGGATGAACGTGGCCCTCGACATTCCGCAGAGACCGGCGAGTTCCGGCAACGTCCAAGCGTGACCTGGAGCAGCCAACATGGCCGACAAGGCTCCTGCCAGGCGCGGATGGCCGGCCAGCGTGAGCAACCCGGTAGGAGCATCCCGATCCTCGCTCGCGAGGCGCAGCGTGAGAGTGAAGAGCACGGTCGACAAGGCTGCAAGCATCGCTTGGCCACCAAGGTTCTCCTCCGCCGATTCCGATCGCATCAATCCCACTAAGTTGGCGAGCTGGGCTCGCGCGCCGGGTCTAGCAGCAATCGCCGAATGCTCGGCTGCGTTGACCACCAGACGCGAAGGGAAATAATCGTGGATTAGGCGTGCGTGGGCTGCGGAGAAGATGAAGCGGCCGCAGAGCATATCGAGCCGTTCCCCCTGGCCATCATTTTCGTCGACCGTGATCGTGGCACCGATCCTCTGCCGGATAGGCGATGCGGCCTGGCCACCGCCATCGTGGAGGACGTGCGCTGGCCCTCGCGTCAACAGCAGGATATCGCCGGCGTTTAGCGTTCGCGAAGGTTGGCCATCGGTCCCTTCAAGGACAGCAGAGCCGGCGAGGATGACGTGGTAGGGGATTTCCCCTGGTTCCGAACTCCCGTTCTCCAGCCGCCACGGCGCCGCGAAAAAGCAGCGGTGCTCAGCTCGTCCAGCGACCGGTATGATGTCCAGGAGGCGGCTCAGCCAATCTACGTGCTCCATCGCGAGGCCTTCATTTGAGACGATGGAGCATATAATCGAGCCCGTCCAGCATTATCAATCTCATCTTCTGAACTAGTGTGACACCCATCGGCATCAACCCAGATGCAATTCGTCTCCGGCTCGGCCGGCCTGTTCAGAGGAAAAAACAAATGAATGCTATCGCCCAACTTCTCGGCCGCTCAGGCCTCCTGAAACCCGACCTCGACTACAATCTGCTCCGCGCCGCAATGGTGATCATCTTCGCATGGTTCGGATACGACAAATGGTTCGAATCGGAGATCCGAGGACTGTTGCCAATCATTACCCACGGCCCGTTTATCTCCTGGACGATCCCGGTTTTGGGCATTCGTGGCACCGCCATTTTCCTCGGTGCCTCGGAATGGACCATTGGCACGTTGCTGCTTCTGGGTTTCTGGAACAAGAAAGCCGGCATGCTCGGCGCGCTCGGTTCGATTGCTACCTTCATCGCTACCCTGACGGTCATGCCATTCGTTCCAGATGCGTGGGATGCCGGCGCCGGCGGCTTTCCAGCGATGACAAATAATTCTGCCTTCCTTCTGAAGGATCTCGTGCTGCTTGCAGTCTCTATCTACCTTCTGAAGCAAGACGCCCAACGGGTCCTCAACCAAGACACTCAACGAGGGGTTCGCACGAGGCAAGTGACAGCCTGAACCGCATTCCGGGACCGCGCAAACAAACTCAGGGGCTATGCCACGGTGGACATAGCCCCTGAGAATTCATGTCATGTCATGCGATCAATTCGTCGGGTAAGTAATTTTGGGATCCCAGAAATCGCACTTGTACGCGGCTCTGTAGTCGGCTTCCGACGTTGTCGAGAGCGGAACATTTTGGTTCAGGAAAGTGACTGCCCCACCGGCCACCTTCGGCCACGGCGAATTGCCGGTGCCGTTCGGATTGCCTGTCGCTGCGAAGTTCGTCCACGCGGCTACGAGCTGGTCCGACAACGTGACTTCCGCACCTTGGAGTTCACGCGGAACGCCGGTCACCGGATCGAGGTTTACGCCCAGGTTGCCGCCATGCCAGTTTTGGAAAAGGAACTGGATATCGGCAGTGTGGTAGGCGAGAGGCTGGAAGCCCGGCATTTTCGGGAAGTAAAAGGGCGAGTTCTGATAGGTGAAGTCGTAGGCATACGTCTTCATCTGCGGACCCCACGCTTTCAGAACATGGAGGCTGGAGCATTTGCCCTGATCGGTGCTCGCGCGATTGTAGGCCAACTGTGGATTGCCGTCGTAATTGCTGAGCGGATATTGAGCGGCAACGTCGCCGGTTATACGAGCGTTGTACTGGTCCACGGTCATCGGGACCTGCGGCGGTCCGGAGAAGTATTCCGTGATGGCTGTGCCAAAGTTGCCTTCGTCCTTGGTGGAGCCGCCCATGGTCGGCATCTTGTTGAAGCGGCCGCTCGTCCACGCGGCTTCAGGCTGAATCGGGATAATCGTGCCGTCGACAAACGCTTGGGTGGTGTAAGAACCATTGGCGTTCGGCGTTCCCTGGAGCTGAAGAATACGCGCAGGCGATAGGTTCCGGAGGCACTTGGCAACATTGCCGCTCGTGCATCCGGCAGCGGTGGCAAAATCATTGCCTTTCTGAAGAGCGCTGGCCGCCGTCGGCAGCGAGGAAATTGGAGAACTTTCATAGATTGCGCGATTGAAGAGGCCGGCAGCCAAGGGCGACAGCTGATTCGCGACGGTGTTCAGCGCACCTGCGGACTGGCCGCCGAGCGCAACTCTTGTGGGATCTCCGCCGAACTTAGCAGCATTTCGCTGGACCCAGCGAAGCACCGCCTGAATGTCGAGGATTCCATAGTTGCCCCACAGATGGCCTTCGTTATTCAGCGCTGTCTGCGATAAATAGCCGAAGAGACCGAGGCGATAGTTCATGACGACGACGACGGTGTCCTTACCGTTGGGGCCGCCGGTGGCGAGTTTGCTTGCATCGTAGTCGTTAGATTCACCAGTGATGTTGCCACCGCCGTGAATCCATACGAGTACCGGCTTTTTGTGTCCCTTGTTCGAGGTCGTAAAGACGTTGAGGTAGAGGCAGTCTTCATTGGCGCTCGCCGGTCCGGCGAAGGGGCCGAGTGTCGTGACCTGCGGGCACGTATTGGCATAGTGCGTGGCGTCAAGTACGCCTTTCCATTTTTTAACGGGTTGAGGTGGCTGCCAACGCAACTTGCCGACTGGCGGGGCCGCGTAGGGGATGCCCAAAAAGATGTTGACCCCATCTTTCGTATATCCCTGCACTTTCCCCTCAATTGTGTTTGCGGTCGGGCCGTTGTCCGAGGCATCGGCTGCCAGAGCCGGTACCGAGGTCAGTGCTGCGGCTGCCACTAAAGAGGACACAACTATTCCTTGGCGCCACGACCTGCGTCGTGGGCCTCCACCAATCACGCTTTGCATTAGAGTCTCCTTGGGAAGTCTTATTTTGTGATTCAATTCCTCGTTCGAGAAAGATCGAAGATTGATGCCTCCCAGAACGAAGCCTTCAACTCGCCGAGCTGTGAATGATGTCTGCGAGCCGAGCTATAATTTATCTCCTTGCGAATATTTTCTAAGGCGTGAGAGAACAGGAAATAGGCTTAGAGTGCACATTTGTTCGCAGAGCGAACGAGAATTACACTCGGTGCAAAGTCTGAATTTGACTCACTCAAGCACTCAAAAAAATGGCCGGCGAATTACCGGCCCTCAGGTTCGGACTCCAACTCAAACTGGAGGAGTTCCGCAGAGCAGGCCACTGACGACCAGCTGTAGAACACCTGCTTGTCACCCACATCGCCCTGAACAACAAACTCTTTCGATGAGCTAGGTTGCCAGCATTTTCAAAGTGCGGCACCAGGGACTGCACAAATCGTGCACTCATCGCACAATGTTTGAAGCACGCAGTTGCATTGATAGAAGTCTGCAATTCTCTCTCTTGAAAATTTTCAAGCTAGCGAATGATCGATGCGTAAAATCAGAAAAAGCGAAATCAATATTGCTCTCGCCGATATGTGGATCGGGATTCGAATATTTCTGGGCTACTCGCTGAGCTTCCAAATTGAAGCGCGGCTGCGGTCGCAAGATGTCTGTCGGCGACGTTGTCATAGCGTTTGAGTTTAGCGTTTCGGCTGCTCGCTTTCTCCGGTCTCTAGTTCTTGCAAAGGGGCTACTCTTCAGTTGTCTCCGCTTGATGATAGATTTGTAGTTTGGTGCGCTAGAGTGGCAGCGGGACGGCTATAGTCGCTTCTACAGGGCCGTGCTGCAGAGGCACGATCAACTTCCGCTCGTGTGGAAAGTGCTTTTTCCCAGGCGCGCGCCAAGGCGTAGAGTAACGCGATCGCAAAAGCGAAGAAGCTGAGCATGAAGAACACCACGGGGAAAGCTTCGCTTTCGAGCATTACTGGCCTCTGCTTGAGCCGACTAATCCCTTCGCCGCTATGATACACGTGCGATTTTCACCCCGACCATAGCGGTGAGTTGTCCGTTAAAGAGCTACCGGCTTCCTATTTTGAGCATTGATTGGACCAATGCTCTAAGCCGCTCGCACAAGCATGCTGCAATGCACTCCTTGTTGCGGTCCATTGAGGGTCGAGTAGAGTTCACTCCAATCATGACGGTGGGATAGTTCAGCCCACCTCATTTTCCGGGAGTGACCATGAGAGCGCGCCAGAAATTTTGTCTCGATCTGGATTGGAATCTTCTCAAAACCTTCTATGGCATCGTCGAAGCGAATGGCGTGACCTCCGCCGCAAACGCCCTGTGGCGAAAGCAATCGACCCTCAGTCTTGCTCTCCAAAGACTGGAAAGGCACCTCGGCAAAAAGCTTTGTCGACGCGGACCCGCTGGTTTCGAATTGACCGATGAGGGACGCATTTTGTACGAGTGCGTCAGCGAGGTTTACGCCAAATTCGATCGCATTCCAGACAGCCTCGATAACGTCACTCAGGAACTGCGCGGTTGTCTCCGGCTGCGCACGATCAGCAACTTCGTAAGCTCAAAATTCGACAAGCTTCTCGTCGCCTACAGCACAAGATGTCCGCTTGTTGAGCTTCAGATCGAAGTCGCTCCGTGGGAAACAATTTCACTCGCTGTACTTCGTAACGAGGTCGATGTCGGCATCGCTGCAATCCACGCAAAATATACGGAGCTACGTTATGAATTTCTGACTCGGGAAGTGCATTTAGTATATTGCGGGAAACGACATCACCTCTATGGAACCTCTGTTCAGTCGGTTGACTCATTATCGAACGAGCCCCTTATTCTAACAGGAGCCGACGAACCGGACAGCCTAACGCATTATCGATTAGGTCACGGACTGGGAAAACGTATCGCCGCGACGACACCAAATCTGGAAGAAGCAAAGCGCCTCGCCGTCCTCGGATTGGGAATTTGTCTGTTGCCTGAACGTATGGCCGCGGCAGACGTCAGAAAAGGAACGCTTTGGCCCCTCACGCCGAGATCGTTGGGCACAGGGTGCGATATCTACGCCATTTCCAATAGACATGCGCCGAAACGGTTAGTGGCTGAAATCTTCATGGAAGAAGTTGGCCGGAAGCTCACCTCCCCCACTCCGACGTTACCCGACGAAACGAGAGCAAGTTACTGCCCTAGCAGTATTACTGAACACGACGTCGTCGCCAAATCGAACTGAAGCGCGCGGCGCGTGCCTCATGCTCGACGGGAAGCATCAACGTCCTCAATGCATAAAATAGCGAACCGGGGAGTTTTTAATCCGCGTCCCTGTGGTCTCCTAGAATCCGGGTTTTAGCATCTCGCATTCCGAGATGATGGCCTGGATAAAAAATTATATTTCGGGAGGTGGGGATGTCGGAGGTGGTATTAACAGCCGAACCAGAAGTGTCCGAAACATCGGGCACAATGCGCCGTACACTGAATTGGAAGCACGCATTCTGGATCGCATCTGGCACACCGGTACTCGTGTTATTCTCGGTCGGAGCCGTCGCCTCCGCTGCCGGCAATATCTCAGCCGGCGTGTGGATGCTGTCGATGTTCATCGGCTTTATTCAGTGCTTCACATACGCAGAAATTTCAGGACTTTTTCCGAATAAGTCGGGCGGAGCGTCTGTCTACGGCGCAATCGCGTGGGTTCCCTATGGCAAGATGCTCGGGCCCGTTTCAGTCTGGGCGAATTGGTTCTCGTGGTCACCGGTGCTCGCGATCGGTTCAGGCCTTGCCGCGGGCTATGTTTTGAATCTGCTTTTTCCTGCCGACTCTATGATCAGGACGTGGCAGCTGACGTTGTTCGATCTGAGCTTCATCAAAGAAGGCGTCGTTGTCCGGCTTAATGCGACGTTCTTCCTCGGGTTAGCATTGATGCTTACAGTCTTCGCGATCCAACACCGCGGAATTTTGAAAGCTGCCCGAGTGCAGATGATTATCGCCGTGGCGGTGCTGCTACCACTGCTGCTGATTGGTATCGTGCCGTTGCTGACCGGAGATATTCATTCTGAAAACTTCACGCCGTTTGTGCCTCTTATCCACGATGCTGCCGGGCAGCCGACGCATGGCGCATGGGACATGGTGGGTATCACGACGCTGATGGCTTGCCTACTGCTCGCAGCCTGGTCCACCTACCCTTTTGAAACGGCAGTTTGCTACGTAAGCGAGTTCAAGAATCCCGGCTATGATACAGTTCGGGCCTTGGTGTATTCGGGCATACTCTGCATCGCATTCTTCACGATCGTTCCTTTTGCATTCCAGGGCTACCTCGGGCTCAACGGTCTTCTTGATCCGGGAATTTACGACGGTACCGGTGTCGGCCAAGTGATGGCTCAAATGCTGGGTGCCGGGCCACTGCTCAGTAAACTGGTGATCGCAACGCTGACTTTGTCGATTTGCCTCGTCGTTATGACCGCAATGGCGGGCTCGTCGCGCACTCTTTATCAAGGTTCCCACGATGGCTGGCTGCCGAAGTATCTGTCACGCGTCAACGGTCACGGCGCACCCGTCGCTGCAATGTGGACGGATCTCACGTTCAACACCGCACTTCTATCGATCTCGGATTATGTCTTCCTCATCGTTCTCGCCAACACGACATACATGGTCTTCGTGTTCCTGAATCTGCAAGCAGGCTGGCTCCACAGGATCGATCGCCCGCATCAAGAACGACCCTATCGCGCTCCCAATTGGCTGTTGGCGGTAGGCGCCGCATGCGGCTTCCTCAACCTCCTCATCATGGGATGGGGCGCGGATTTCTGGGGACAGCGCGTGCTGCTGACCAGCCTCGTCATCGTCGCTGGGATTATTCCGATCTTTGCCTACCGTCATTACGTAACGGATGGAGGCCGTTTCCCGAGTTGGATGGAGGCAGACCTAAAGGAAAACGGCAAACCGATACGTCGTCGCGCCGGCCTGTTGCCGTACATAACGCTGCTGGTAGGTGGTTTGACGATATACGCCGGACACCTGCTAGCCACGTACCAACCGTAATAGATGCACATAGCGAAATAGCGGGACGCCATGGCCTATTGCCGTGGCGTCCGTTCCAACGAGTTGGAAGGCCCATGTTTCATGCACGTCGTTGAGCGAATTGGCCGCGATTTAGTGCGCCACGTGCGGAACGGGTTTATCGTGCGAGCATTCGCTGTCCTGCCGTCGATTAAACGGAATGACACCGAACTTCTAAAGCTGCTCGAGAGATAATTTAGACGGCCTCTTTCCGCGTTTAGACCGCACTGATATCAAGCAACGTGCGTCGGCCGATTATGCGCTTTTTCCACGCATGAACACCACCTCAGATTAGCACCGAATAATCGCGTTCTGACTCGCGGAGAAAATAGCTACATATCCTGAGGTCAAACGCCCAGCATTGATCTAGGCAATGCTATCAATTGATTTTTGGAGAGTGTTCAGCCCCAGTTATTTGCGCAATCGTTGTCGTCATAACTTCCTCCGAAAGGGAATCAGAATGACCGACAAGAAAAAAGGGGACGATAACGGCCATCATAGGCACAGACACTCTCATCTTCATGGCGTGAAACGAGAGGACACCCACGGCGCAAAGGTGATGCAGACGCTTTCGCGCATTTCTCAACATAAGCAGGACGAAGAAGTCAGAAGCTCGTTGGAATTCGGCCTTGAAGCGGCGGACTCGATCGTCGACCGCAACATCTCGCTATTCAGCCGCGGCCACCAACCCGCATTTGCGGGAATCAATACGTTTATGAAGGCTCCGTATTGCGAGGATATTCGAAAAATCGGCAACTACGAAGCCGCATTCGTTGGCGCACCATTTGATTCAGCCACCACCTACAGACCCGGCACGCGTTTCGGACCACAAGCGGTGAGACGCATATCCGCGCTCTATGACGGGTATTGGTTCGACGGTGGGGTCGACATCTACGAAGAACTCAATCTCTGTGACGCCGGAGATATTTTCGTTATCCCCGGGAACATCGAGAAAACGTTCGATCAGGTAACGAAAGCCGTTTCTCACATTTACACGTCAGGGGTGTTCCCGATCATTTGCGGAGGCGATCACAGCCTCGGATTTCCAAACGTGCGCGGCATCGCTCCTCACATCGATGGAAATGTCGGCATCATCCACATCGACCGTCATATCGATATCCAGGAAAAGGATATGGATGAACGGATGCACACCACGCCCTGGTTCTGGACGACGCATGAAGGTAGCCACGCTTCGCATCGCGACCATAGCCACATGCACGATGTTGGCCTGCCGAACTGCCATCCGAAGAACCTCGTGCAAATCGGAATTGGTGGCTGGTATGGCAATCGGCCTGGTACGGCCGTTGCTAAGAGGCGCGGCACAAGCGTGCTCACGATGCACGATGTGCAGCATCACGGTCCGCAAAAGGCAGCTGAGATCGCGTTGGAGATGGCGTGGGAAGGATGCAAGGCTGTCTATTTGTCGTTCGATATCGACTCGATAGATCCAGGATTTGCTCCTGGAACTGGTTCGCCCGAGCCCGGTGGCCTTCTGCCCAGAGAAGCCTTCGAAATGATTCACACCATTGCGCGCGAAGGACTGTGCGGCATGGAAGTGGTGGAAGTTTCGCCGCCTTACGACGTCAACGACAATACAGCGCAGCTCGCCTGCCGCGTAGTCCTTGATGTGCTCGGGACCCTTGTCGCAGAGGGTCACCTCGGTCATCGCAACAACGTATTCAAATAGGAGACCGCAATGAAAAGACAGGTGATAGCAAAACGTGCGCTCTCAGTTGCCGGATTGGCAGGATTGATTTCATTACTGGCTGTTGCGCCGGCATCAGCCCACGTTGGGGCGGGCTCCGTCGACACATTCAGTCGAGGCTTTCTTCATCCGCTGAGCGGTCTCGATCACATTCTCGCAATGGTCGCAGTCGGCCTTTACGCGGCCAATCTTGGCGGACGCGCGCTGTGGCTCGTGCCGTCTGCGTTTATCGGTACGATGATTATCGGCGGCTTGCTTGGTTACTATGGATGGCCGTTGCCTATGGTCGAGGCGGGTATCGCACTTTCGGTGATAGTTATGGGAATGGCAATCGCTCTCGGAGTGCGCTTACCGACCATCGCGGCGATGGCGCTGGTGGGAGTGTTTGCCCTCTTTCACGGCCATGCGCACGGCAATGAGGGCGCAGGTCTTGGGATCGCATTCTTGCCTTACGCCGCGGGCTTCGTCGTGGCGACAGGTGGTCTGCACCTCTCCGGG
>DATLJG010000277.1:0-2338 GCA_035538995.1 Hyphomicrobium sp.
GTTGATCACGCCACGGTGTTCGGAGCCCGCGCCACGGTCAGCTACTGAGCGCACGAGGTTAGGCATCTCCCGCTTTAAGGAATTCGCCTTCTGGCGCCGCCCGCGTGGCTGCGCTAGGAGGCGTTTCCATGAGTGACGCAAACAACCAGACCGCGCCAATTCTCATCGCCGGGCCGACGGCGAGCGGCAAGTCGGCCTTGGCGCTGGCTATCGCCGAGCATGTCGGTGGCGTCATCGTCAACGCCGACAGCATGCAGGTCTATCGCGAATTGCGCGTTCTGTCGGCGCGTCCGGCGGCGGAAGATGAAGCGCGCATTCCGCACGCCCTTTATGGCTTCGTCCCTGCCGCCGAAGCCTATTCGACCGGCCGCTTCATGGAGGACGCGGCCAAGGCCATCGCCGCTGCCCGCCAACAAGGGCGAAGGCCGATCATCGTCGGTGGCACCGGCCTCTATTTCAAAGCGCTCCTTGAGGGTCTTTCACCGATCCCGCTCATCGACGATGCGGTTCGCAACCACTGGCGCACCGAGGCCGAACGGCGTGGCGCCGCCGAACTGCACCGCGAACTCGCCACCCGTGATGCGACGATGGCCGCACGTCTGGCCCCGGCCGATACGCAGCGCATCGTGCGGGCGCTCGAGGTTCTGGAGCAGACCGGAAAGTCGCTCGCCGATTGGCAGAAAATTCGCGGGGCGCCCGTTGTCGAGGAAAGCGAAGCCGTTCGCCTGTGCGTCACGCTCGAGCGCGCGGAACTGCATCAGCGCGCCGACGCACGGTTCGATTCCATGATCAGGGAAGGGGCGATCGACGAGGCACGCGCGCTTGCGACGTTGGACCTCGATCCGGACCTTCCCGCCATGCGGGCCATCGGCGTCCGCCCGCTGCTGTCGCTGGTCGCCGGTCAAAGCACGATCGCCGCCGCCGCCGAGGCCGCCAAGCTGGAGACGCGGCAATACATCAAACGGCAGGAAACATGGCTACGACGCAATATGATTGCGTGGAAGCATGTTGATACGAAATATATGGAACGCAACATGCGTGAAATTTTCGCATTTATTTATCCTTAGCGTTGACCCGCTACAAGTCTTTGCCTACGTTTCCGCAACTTTCGAGAGACTCAAAAGCGGGGTCGGCCGGCAGGCCGATAAAAGGAGTTCGCCAGATGGCACGTACGATGACGGGCGCCGAGATCGTTCTAACGGCGCTCGCCGACCAGGGCGTCGAGTTGATCTTCGGGTATCCCGGCGGCGCCGTCCTTCCGATCTATGATGAACTCTTTCAGCAGGAGAAGGTCCGCCACATCCTCGTGCGTCAGGAAGGCGGCGCGCTGCACGCCGCCGAGGGCTATGCGCGTTCGACGGGGAAGGTTGGCGTCTGTCTGGTGACGTCCGGCCCCGGCGCGACCAACGCCGTCACCGGGCTGACCGACGCCTTGATGGATTCCATTCCGCTCGTCTGCATCACCGGGCAGGTGCCGACGCATCTGATCGGCAACGACGCCTTTCAGGAATGCGATACCGTCGGCATCACGCGCCCATGCACCAAGCACAATACGCTGGTGAAGAACGTCAACGACCTCGCGCGCGTTTTGCATGAGGCGTTCCTGATCGCGCGCACCGGCCGCCCCGGCCCGGTCGTCGTCGATATTCCGAAGGACGTGCAGTTCGCGACCGGCAATTACGTCGGCCCGTCGAATATCCAGCACAAGACCTATCGCCCCTATCTGAAGCCGGAACTGGCGCCCGTGCGCGATGCCGTCGATCTCATCGCATCGGCCAAGCGGCCCGTGTTCTATACCGGCGGCGGTGTCATCAATTCCGGCCCGAAAGCGAGCCAGCTCTTGCGCGAATTCGTGCGCATGACGGGCTTTCCGATCACCTCGACCCTGATGGGCCTTGGCGCGTATCCCGCGTCCGATAAACAATGGCTCGGCATGCTCGGCATGCATGGCACGTATGAAGCCAATCTGGCGATGCACGATTGCGATGTGATGATCAACATCGGCGCGCGTTTCGATGACCGCATCACCGGTCGCGTCGATGCGTTCTCGCCGAACTCAAAAAAGATTCACGTCGATATCGATCCGTCGTCGATCAACAAGAACATTCAGGTCGATATCCCGATCGTCGGCGACTGCGCTTACGTGCTCGAAGAGATGCTGAAGCTCTGGAAAGCCAAAGCCCCGGTTCTCGATAAACCGGCGCATAAGGCGTGGTGGAAGCAGATCGACGGCTGGCGCGGTAAGAAATCGCTTGCCTACAAGAACTCCAAAGACATGATCATGCCGCAGTATGCGTGTCAGCGTCTTTATGAGTTGACGAAAGATCGCGATACTTAC
>DATLJG010000278.1:0-3074 GCA_035538995.1 Hyphomicrobium sp.
CAACGCTTCGTCGGCAAAGCTGTCGCAGAACCAGTTGCTCGCCGATCTCATTCAGGCCCTCGGTGCCGGAACCGGCGCGAAATACCGCGACGAGGATCTGCGTTACGAGCGCATCATCATCATGACGGATGCCGACGTCGATGGCGCACACATCGCATCGTTGCTGATCACGTTCTTCTATCAGGAGATGCCGGAGCTGATTGATAAAGGGCATCTCTTCCTTGCGGTGCCGCCGCTCTACAAGATTTCCGACAAGTCCGATGTCGCGTACGCGCGCAACGAGGCGCATCGCGATCAGCTCATCGAAACGCAATTCAAGGGCAAGAAGCCGAAGGTCACGCGCTTCAAAGGTCTCGGTGAGATGGACTTCAAGGACCTCAAAGAGACGACGATGGACAAGAAGCGGCGCACGCTTCTGCGCGTCGCGCTTGGCGACGGCGAACGCAGCGAGCTAACGGACGTCGTCAATTCGCTCATGGGCTCGAAGCCCGAAGCGCGCTTCCGCTTCATTCAAGAGCACGCCGCCTTTGCTAAGGATTTGGATATCTAGGTGCTTCTAACCACTCCATGGCCGGGCTTGACCCGGCCATCCAGTGCGAACTCGGGAAGCTGATGGCCTTGCCCCTGGATGGCCGCCTCGGAGGGCGGCCATGACGGTATTGGGTGTTAGAGTCTGACCAGACGCTAGCGGCCGTTGTTCAGAGAGTCCTGGTTTTCGCGCGCAATCGCATCAGGGTTTTTGACCTTCGCGTATTCGAGCGTGTCGGTGTTGATGAACGCCGCTTCCCCGCCCTTCGGCGCGTATTTCTCGCCAAGCACTTCGACGACGGTCGGATTGCGTCCCTCCGCCTCGTCATGCGGCGAGTGGAAATAACCTTCAACGACGATGCCTTTTTCGCGGTACTCCGGCTCCTGCAGCAGGAGATCGTGCAAGCCCTTGAGCTTGTAGTGGGGTACCGACGCATAAATGTGATGCGGCAGGTGGTAGTCCATGCCGAATGGAAACACCGCGTAACGGATCAACGGATTGACCAAGAAGACGCGCGTGTTCGTATAGCGCCCACGGTCGGCGTTTCCATGCTGCACCCACTGGCGCATGATCATGAACAGGGGGAACGTCGTGAACAACGGCACGACCCAGAACAATGAAAAGTAGTGCCAGGCGGGCGCCCAGCCCATGACCTGAATAGCGGAGAGTGCAGCGTAGACGATCGCCATGTAGACAACGCGGCTGATGTTCGTCGTCCGGTGCGATATGACGTTTTCGACGTGAGCATGCGGAAGTTTGTCTTCGTCGAGGCGCGCGAAATAGGTGACGACGAGCGCCGTCAGCACGCCAAGCATAGCGAAGGCGGCAACGTTGTGGCCCGTGTGGAGAAGCGGGATGACGACGGCCGGTGCGCCGACGGCATAGATGATGCCGGCCAGTGTCGGCAGTCGCTCGCCGCGCCGTTCGCGATCAACGTAAGGATTATTCACTGTTCCTAGCGCGCTATAGCGCGCCCGCGCCAGCGTGTAGCGGAAAAGATTCGGAAGCCAGAGCTGCTTCAGAAGCGCGCCGAGCATCTCGAAATGGGTAATGGGAAAGTCGAGATCGTGGCCGCTGTCGACCAACTGCGCGCAATCGGGGTCGCGAACGGGATCGTTGATGAATTGATGATGCGCGAGGTGGTGCAGGCGGAAATGGAATGTCGAGGTATAGATCGGAAACGCCGCCAGCCAATCCGACGTCAGCTCATTCAGGATCTTATTCTCGAATAGTATGAAATGCGTGCCTTCGTGGATGACGCCGCCGAACTGGTGCTGAGAGGCGCCGATTGCGATGATTGCGGCAAGGGTCGCGGGAATGTCCCACCACCAGCCAAGGCCCTCCGAGGCGACGAACCGATAGCTCCAGATCGTTGCGGCAATCGACGCCGCGATGACGAGATAGACCAGGGCGATATGGTAGAAATTCGTGGAATTGTCGCGTTTCTTAAGCTCTCTGATGGCTTCGCCGCGCCGTGTGCCCTTGGGGCGCTTCTCGCCACTCCTTGCCGTGCTCGCCGTTCGCACCTGCACATCGGACAGGCCGGCTTCACTCGGAGCAGAGCTGGCAGTGGCGGTCATATCGTGTCCTCGCGGCTCAAGGTATTAGCGAGACATTTCTCATATCTCTGCAAACACGCGGCACCAGCCCACGCCGTATTCAATTTACGGCAGCACGTATAACTCAGGAAATCAATTTGGCTAATACGACAAATCAGTAAGTTTCCATATGTGACGGCTTTTACTCGCGTTTGTCCTTTCAACCAGCCCGCTGCCGGATGCGCTTTCCGACTCTCGCCCGCGCTTAACCTCGGTTACTTTAATTTTGCGGTCCGAAACGATTCGCACCAAGACGAATCCGGCCGCTTGGAGACATCACCGGGGGACCATCAGATGAACAGCAGAGCACTCGTAGCCGAGGCAGTCGGCACTTTTATGCTAATGGCGTCAGTTCTGGGCGCAGCGTTCTATTCGTTCGGGGCGCCGGCTGGTGCCGCCGGAATTTTGGGCGTCGCCCTCTCCATCGGATGCACGGTGATGGTGATGATCTTTGCCGTCGGGCAGATTTCCGGCGGTCACTTCAATCCTGCCGTCACACTCGGCCTCGTTGCCGGCGGCCGTTTCGAAGCGAGCAAGGCCTTACCGTACATTATCGCTCAGGTGATTGGTGCTTGCGCCGCTTGCGGAGTCTTCTCCGTCGTCGGCCACACCGGAGCCAACTTCGCCGCGAACGGCTATGGCGATCTCTCGATGCTGAAGGCGACTCTTGGCCAAGTCTTCGTGCTGGAGACGGTCCTGACGGCCTTCTTCATCCTGGTTATCATGGGCGTGACGCGGCCGAACGGCCCGAGCCTGCTGGCTCCTCTCGCCATCGGCTTGACGCTCACCGCCATCCATCTGATGGCCATTCCGATTTCGAATGCCTCGGTTAATCCGGCGCGCAGCCTTGGTGCGGCGATCTACGCCGGTGGCGAGCCGCTGTCGCAGGTTTGGCTGTTCTGGGTCGCTCCGATCCTCGGCGGCGTCATCGGCGGCCTTCTGGGCAA
>DATLJG010000279.1:0-4410 GCA_035538995.1 Hyphomicrobium sp.
GTCTCGATCTTCGCGCTGCAGTTTGCCCGCATGCTCGGCGCGCGTGTCATTGCGACATCGAGCAGCGACGCGAAGCTCAAGCGTGTGCGTGAGCTTGGGGCGTCAGACGTCATCAACTATAAGACGACCGGCGAATGGGGACGCAAGGCGCGTGAACTCACGAACGGCAAAGGTGTGGATCATGTCGTCGAAGTCGGCGGTGCCGGCACGCTGGGGCAATCGCTTGAGGCGGTGCGCACCGGCGGACGCATCAGCCTTATCGGTGTTTTAACCGGCGGAACGGTCAATCCCATTCCCATCTTGATGAAGGGTATCACCGTCAACGGTATTTTCGTTGGCAGCAGAGTGATGTTCGAGGCGATGAACGATGCGATCGTGCAGAATGCCATGAAGCCGATCGTGGACCGGGTTTTTCCATTTTCCGAGCTACCCCAAGCATTGAAATACATGGAAAGTGGCGCGCA
Source organism: Hyphomicrobium sp. (assembly GCA_035538995.1). GTDB lineage: Bacteria > Pseudomonadota > Alphaproteobacteria > Rhizobiales > Hyphomicrobiaceae > Hyphomicrobium_B. The sequence continues at coordinate 465 of DATLJG010000279.1, forward strand.
CTTCGGAAAGATCGTGCTGAAAGCCGAGGTCTAAGGCGGGACATCCGTTATTCTGTCGCATGCTGCGGGAGAGCGGCCGGAACGCGGGCGCTTGCAAATGCCGTCTGCCTAGATATCCTCTTGGCTATATCGCAATCATTGGGGGATAGGCCAGTCATGCTTGCAGCAAATAGGCTTTTGCATTTTTCGATTCAATCGGTCGTCGCGGCTTTTCTCGTCGTCGCATTGTCTTTTGGGGCGGCGCAGGCGCAGAAAACGGACGCGACGACGACAACGGTCTTTGCAGCAGCAAGTTTGAAGACGGCGCTCGACGCGGCGAATGCTGCGTATCAGAAGTCGACCGGCAGCAAGGTCATCGTCTCTTATGCAGCATCGTCGGCGCTGGCCAAGCAGATCGAGCACGGTGCCCCCGCCGATATTTTCATTTCTGCGGATCTTGATTGGATGAACTACCTCGAGAAAGCCAAGCTCATCAAAAATGAGACGCGCTTCAACCTTCTTGGCAACCGGCTCGTTCTGATTGCGCCGAAATCAAGTACCGCTGCGCTGAAGATCGAACCAGGCTTCGATCTTGCAGGTGTTCTCGGCAATAATCGGCTGGCGATGGCGAATTATGAGTCCGTGCCTGCAGGCAAGTACGGCGCGGCGGCGCTGGAAAAGCTCGGCGTGTGGAAGGACGTGAAACCCAAGGTAGCGTCGGCGGCCAATGTCCGTGCCGCTCTCGCACTCGTTGCGGAGGGTGAGGCGCCTTTCGGGATCGTCTATGAGACAGACGCTGCGGCGGAGCCAAAAGTCAAGATCGTCGGCGTTTTCCCGGAGGACACACACCCGCCGATTATTTATCCCATTGCTGTAACCGCCAGCACGCAAAACGCACTCGCGGCTGATGCGTTCATCAAATATCTGAAGTCTCCAGAAGGGCAGGAAGCGTTCACAAAGCAGGGATTTACCATCCTGAAGTAGCGCGGCACACATGCGAACCGCATAAGAGAGACAGAATTCGTGCTTGGATTTTCCGCGGATGAGTGGACGGCAATTTTGCTCAGTCTGCGCGTCGCGTCCGTTGCGACCATTGTGGCGCTGCCCTTCGCGATTTTCGCGGCGTACGCGCTCGCCCGTTGGAAATTTCCTGGCAAGGTTCTGATCGACAGCATTTTGCATTTGCCCCTTGTCATGCCACCTGTCGTGACGGGCTATCTGCTGCTGCTGACGTTTGGCAAACAAGGTGCGGCCGGAAAATTCTTTTACGATGTATTTGGCATCAGCTTTTCGTTCCGTTGGACGGGGGCGGCGCTGGCCTGTGGCATCATGGGTTTTCCACTGATGCTGCGCGCGATCCGGCTTTCTTTCGAAGCCATCGACCGGCGGCTTGAAACGGCTGCCGGTACACTTGGCGCCAGCCCTGCCTGGCGATTCTTGCTTGTGACGCTACCGTTAGCGCTTCCTGGAATCATAGTCGGTGTCATCCTGTGCTTCGCCAAGGCGCTGGGTGAATTCGGCGCGACAATTACCTTTGTTTCGAACATTCCAGGTGAGACACAGATGATCTCAACCGCCATTTATTCCTATACCGAGATTCCCGGCGGCGAAGAGAAAGCACTGAGACTTGCGATCGTTTCGATCGTGATCGCAACGCTGGCTCTCGTCGCATCCGAAATTCTCAATCGACGCATTCAGCGCAGGATCGCCACCTTCGAATGAGGAACATGCCGCCGCCGTTCAGCGTCCGAGCCCGGTTGAAGCGGAGTGATTTTTGCATCGATGTGAATTTCGATGGCTATCCGGGACTGACCGCGTTGTTCGGGCCGTCGGGCTCAGGCAAGACGACCATCCTGCAGATGATCGCCGGGACTCAGCGCCCCGATAGCGGGCTGATTACCGTGGGTGGGCGGACGCTCACCGATACGGACGCGGGCATTTTCGTCCCGTCTCATAAGCGGCGCGTGGGATTTGTCTTTCAGGATGCGCAACTCTTTCCGCATCTGACCGTTGGGCAGAACATCGGATTCGGCCGCTGGTTCACGCCGGCCGAGGGCTCCACGCCACAGCAAGATTTGGTGACGGGCGTTCTCGGGATCGACGGACTGTTGAAGCGGCGCCCGGCGACGTTGTCGGGTGGCGAAAAGCAGCGCGTGGCGTTGGCGCGAGCCCTTCTGGCATCGCCACGTATCCTGCTGATGGATGAGCCGCTGTCGGGACTCGACGACGCGCGGCGGAATGAGATCATGACGTTGATCGAGCGGGTTCGTGACGAGTTCTCCATCCCGATCGTGTACGTGACGCACACGCGCGACGAAGTCAGACGGCTCGCGACGCATGTCGTGCAGCTCAAGGACGGTCGCATCGAGGCGACGATGGACGCGCCCGATTTGCCGGATGCTTGACGGCTAGGGGAGTTCGCGCAATCCGGGCTCGCCTTATTTCCGCGAGACTTTCTGGCGGGCGAGATGCTTTTCCAGGGACGCGAGGGGCTTGGCGAAAACGGTGAGGGCCTTGGCTTCCATCTCACGATATTGGCGGACGACCTCCTCGCCAAATGGCGTGAGCTTGGCTGCGCCGCCGCCGCGTCCGCCATGCTGCCGTTCGATCAACGGTTCGGAGAAGATGGCATTGAAATCATCCATCAGGTACCAGGCGCGCTTATAGGACATATCCATCGCCTTCGCGGCCTGGGCGATGGAGCCATGCTCGCCGATCAATTCGAGGAGTTCGATGCGGCCGTGACCGATGTAGCGCTCGTCCCCGAAATCAATGCGAATTTTGATTTTTGTCATCGAAACACCGCAGTCCCTGAATGTCGCATTGGTCGATATTTGCCGGGGTCAGAGTGCCCACTCCCGAAGTTCATTCGGGGCTTGACGACATGGTGCGCACCGGCCTCTTGCCGCACGGAAGCTTTACCTTACGTCTCAGCAAATCGTCCTCCCTCCAAGGGCTGTCAACTGTCGCTGCCGCGAAGTCAAGTCTATCGGGCGAGCCCGACCATACTGTATCGAATAACTTCTTAGATCGTCCAATTTGCCGATCCACCGGCCGGCGAGATTTAATTTCCAGGGCTTTCATGGCAGCCGACAACGAACAGACCCACGAAGACCTTTTGCAGCAGCTGCACGTCGTGGCCGAACGGGCCATTGAGCGGTTTGGTTTGCCGTCCGGCGCGGACGTGAAGCTGATCAACGTTTCTGAAAATGCGACGTACAAGGTTGATGATACGAGCGGTCAGAGAAAATGGGCGCTGCGCGTACATCGGGAAGGCTACCATTCCCGGACGGCAATCACGTCCGAGCTCGCTTGGCTATCGGCGCTTCGGGATTATGGCGTCGCGACGCCTACACCAGTCAGGGGCGTTGACGGGGAATTCATTCAGACCATTGCGGTCGACGGCTTGCCCAATCCGCGCAACGTCGTCCTGTTCGATTGGGAGAATGGCGCGGAGCCAGAGCGGACCGACATCGCCGGGTTCGAGCTGCTCGGTGAAACGGCCGCGAGGATGCACGCGCACGTCCGTGAGTGGCGCCGCCCGGCTTGGTTCGAGCGTCACACGTGGGATTTCGAGACGAGCTTCGGCGATCGTCCTCATTGGGGACGCTGGCAGAACGGCATGGGAATGACGTCGGAGGCGGCGGAGGCCATCTCGGCGACCGTCAATTTGATCAGCGACCGGCTGGCGAGCTTCGGAAAATCGCCGGACCGCTTCAACCTGGTGCACGGCGACATGCGCCTGGCCAATCTGCTGATGGACGGCAGCACCGTCAAAGTGATCGACTTCGATGACTGCGGTTTTTCTTGGCTGCTGTACGACTGTGCGACGACGGTTTCGTTCTTCGAGCAGGCACCCGAGGTCCCCGACCTGCTGAAGGCGTGGGTCCGAGGCTACCGCAGGATTGGTGCTTTGAGCCCTGAAGAGGAAAACGAGATCGAGACGTTCGTTATGTTGCGGCGCCTC
>DATLJG010000280.1:0-2813 GCA_035538995.1 Hyphomicrobium sp.
GATCAAGTGCCTTAAGGAAACAGTTCCGGCAGCGGTGCCGGGCATCGCGTTCCTTTCGGGCGGCCAGTCGGACGAGGCTGCAACGGAGCATCTGTCGCTGATGAACGCAGCGGGTCCGCTGCCGTGGTCGCTGACGTTCTCCTATGGCCGGGCCTTGCAGGCCGCAGCCATCCAGGCCTGGAGCGGCAAGCCCGAAAACGTTGCTGCCGGACAGCGTGCCTTCACGCATCGCGCCAAGATGAACGGCTTGGCGGCGCTCGGCAAATGGAGCCAAACGCAGGAGAAAGCCGCCTAGCGGATTACTTCATTAGACATGCAAAAGGGCGGCTTCAAGCCGCCCTTTTTTCGTTTCGAAACACCGCGGGCGCGAACCGTCTGCGCCACTTACTCCATGGCCGGGCTAGTTCAGGAAGATGTTCGAGAGCGCATCCTGAAGCGTGGTCTGCGGCTTATTATTTCGCGGTCTGGCAGATGCAGCCCTGTTGTTACGAGATCTGCGGGCAGCCGGCGGCTGATCATCAAGATCGTCGGAGCCCGCATCGCTGATGTCGCCGGGCTCGTTGGCTTCGGTCGGGTCGAGTGCTTCGGGCGCCGTGTAGCGAACCGGATGCCCGCGCAAGGCCGACATCACACGGCTGTCGTTGCCGTAGATGTCGGAGAACGTCGCGAGATGGCCATCCTGCTCGACGCGCGCGGTGAAGTAGACCAGATAGACCGGGATCGGCTTGCTGAGCTGAACGCTGGCGCCGCTGTTCCAAAGATCTCCAACCTTGTCCGCCGAGTAGCCTTTATCTTCCTGCAGCAGAACCTCAGCCGTTCTGCGCGGCTCGCCGACGCGCATGCAGCCGTGGCTCAACGCGCGGTTGGTCTGCGAGAACAGGCCACGCTCGGGCGTATCGTGCATGTAGACGTCATGCTTGTTCGGGAAGCGGAATTTCACCAGACCGAGCGGATTGTCGGCTCCCGGCGGCTGGATGAAGCTGTATCGCCGGATGTCGGCCGTATTCCAGTTGACGGAATCCGGATCAACCCTGTGTCCGTTGTAATAGACCTGCAATTTGTAAGCCTCGATGACGCGCGCTCCGCCGCTGCTGGCGCCAGCACCGCCGAAAAGCTGATCGAAGAAACCAAAACCGGAATTCGAGGCGCGCCGCAGACGCGGCAGAAGTTCCTTCGCCTTGATGCCATCCGGCATTCCCCAACTCGGGTGGAAGATCACGTATTGCATTTTTGCCGAAAGGATCGGTGTCGGCCACGACGGCTGACCGACGATCATCTTCTGGCGCAGCACGCGCTCCTTGCCCTTCCAGATTTCGCTGACGTACTCGGGGATGTTGTTCATCACGTAGAACGACCCGAGGTTCTCCGGCAGCCAGCGCCAACGCTCCATATTGGCGATCAGGCGGTCGGTGTTCCGGTTGTTGTCGATCTTCGGGGGCTTGCCTGCCCGGTTCAGCGACTCGCGCACGCGATTGCCGACGAGGCCGTCGGCAAGAAGCCCGTTGGCGCGCTGATATTCGCGGACAGCATCAACGAGGCCGTCATCATAAAGCGTCTCGGCATCGGGGTTCTCAGCCGGAACCTTCAGACGCTGACGCAGCAGGGCAACCTGATCGTTACGCATTCCAGCCCGCAGCAGACGGCCGCGCGGAATTTTCACGAGTTCGGCCGGGTCGATCTGTTCTTCTTCCTCGACTTTCGCCTCGATTTTGCCCCGCGCCTTCAGAAGCTCCTGACGCAGCTTTTCGAAGCCCTCGTGATGCGGATTGAGGCCGCGCAGGAAGGCACCGGGACGCGATGCTTCGGCAAGCTCCCGCATCACGACCTTCGGGTCTTTGACGGGAGGCTTCATGTCGAGGATGTTGCTCAATGCAATCGGATCGAGCCGGCCACCGCGCGCGAAGCGAGCATATTTGAGAGCCGAGAGCGTGAGTTGCGCTTCGGCCGAGCCCTGGGCTTCGGCGGTGGCATCGCTGCCGAGCGGCGGGACGACAAAATCAGAGGATTCAAGGCCCCAATCATCGGCATTGCGCAAATCTTCGATGACGGACTTGGCCTTTTCGTTGAAGCGGCCATCCTTGATCCACAACGGCGCTTTTCTGGCGTTGTAAAAATCAGCCGCGGCGGTGACGTCCGGCGCGAGATTATTTTTGCCGACGAGCGAATTATCAGCGAGCGCCTTGCGCGCCGCTTCGACGACCGGGCTTACGGGTTCGGGCGCAGCGGCGGCTGCGGCTGGTTGCGTATCTGTGCTGGCCGGGCTTTCGGCCGTCGGTGTCGTGGCTGCCGGTGACGCTCCCGTTGCCGGAGTTGCGGCTTCGGGTGGTGTCGTCGGCGTGGGCGTCACTTCCGCTGTCGAAGCGGCAGGCGGCGTCCCGGGGGCCGGCTCTGAAGCGGCCGCAGGCGACTTCGCATCCGCAGGTGTTTCCGACGGCGGCGTCACGGCGGCAGTTGACGGGGCGGGCTCGGTCGATGGCGCCGTCTCGTCGGGTTTCGCAGCAGCCGTCGGCTCAGTCGCAGAGGCGGGCGTGGCCGTGTTGTCCGAATCGGGAATTGCGCCTGTTGTCGGCGGCGTAGTTGTAGAGGCGGCATTCGACGGCGGAAAATACGTCGTCGTGCCGCCGCTTGAAGACGTCTCTGACGCAGCGTCAGCGGCAAGGGCGACACCGCCACCCGCGAAACATAACGCCCAAATACCGAAACTGAGAACGCGGAGAGCGGAGAGCTTGTTCATTCCCAAATGGCTCCGTTAGGCGAGAAGCGCGCCGACGTCAGGTTTACCGACAGTTGGTGGGCCCTCATGGTGGCGGAAA